>CAUPYN010000086.1:0-7935 GCA_963515575.1 uncultured Campylobacter sp. | reverse complement strand
ATCTAGCGGTTTTAAAAGAAGCTAAACGACTGTTTGGAGAGCCTGAAGTCTTAGAAATTTGAGGCGTTTGATTTAGCTCGTTAAATTTGCATACCGTTTTGATATTTTTGGTAGGGCGCAATAGTAAGCGAGATCCGCCAAGCCTTTTTTGAGGCAAACGCGGGCGTAATAAAATGCTACAAATATCAAGCCGTGCTAGATACTCGCACGTCAGAACTATGCAGAGCCTACGACGGGCTAATATGGGATAAAGACTACAAGCCCATCGGACACGAATTCCCGTTTCGCAAACCGCGCGTAAATACTCATTTTAATTGCCGCAGCACCATAATACCCGTAACTAAAAGCTGGGACGAGCTAGGCATCGAGGGAATGGACGAAGCAAGCGGTCGCACTAGGTCAAGTATGAACGGCTACGTGCCGCAGGATATGACGTTTAACGACTGGCTAAAAACCCAAAGCCCCGAAACGATAGAAAAGATGCTAGGCAAAGGCAGAGCCGAGCTTTTTATGCAAGGCAAGATCACTATGCGGGATTTGATAACGCAGCAGGGGCGAGTATTGGATTTGGGCGAACTTGCCAAGAAAAAGAAGATTTGGGAATATTCAAAGGAAAATATTAAGCATTTTGATATACCTAAAGGCATTAAAAGCCGAATAGGGCTTAAGACTGATAAAATACGAGGTAGCTTGGAATATCTATTTAATAAACACCCTGAAATGTTTGACGGTAAAGCGGATATTGTAAATATAATAAAAGATGTTTTTAATGCCCCTGATATTATCAAACCAGCAACGCGTCGTAGCGGCGGTTTCATAATAGCAAAGTCGATAGACGATAAGAAAAAGAAAATGATTGACATCGGCATAAACCCTAACAACGGAGTGATTTTTCATCTTAATAAGCGCTCGTGGGATGCAGATATGAAGAAGTATAAAAAGCAATAAGTGGAGAGACCGCCCACCCCTCTCACGGACGAACATCCGCATAAAATGCGTGCCGAACGGGGCGATAATGCACTTGCTAAGAGTGCTAGGCTAATTTTTCAAACCTTTCACTTACTGCTGTTTGTATTATAGCATATTTTTCACTACAAAAATTATAAAGTTGCATCATTTCTAGCGCAAGAAATTTTATTTTATACATCGTTTTTAATGCAGGGAATTTATTTTATACATCGATTTCGATGTAAATTTTACTCTTGACTTTTTTGTTTTTCCGTGCTCTCAAAAAATCCTGCGAAAATGACAAAAAATAGTAAATCCTGCCGGATTGTCCAAATTCGGTCTTTTTCAGAATATTTTTACCAAACCAAACCACTTTAAAATTTAAGTTACTATTCTATCAAAGGCCGTGCCTTAAATTTAACTCTCGTGGAGGACAAAATGGATATTGAGGAGCTAAAAAAGCAAGTCAGTGATTTGCAAGCCGAAAAAGAAGCGATGAACGCTAAAAACAAAGAGCTTTTAAGCGAGGTAAAAAAGCTAAAAGCTAAAAATAGCGACGCAGTGGATGCCGAGAAATACGCCGAGCTTGAAGCCAAATATGACGAGCTAAAAGAGCAAAACGACAAGCTTGTCAAAAAATACGACGCCGATACGAAAAAGCTAAACGCCGATCTAGCTAACGCTAACGGCTCGCTAAATAAGTATCTAATCGACGCGGGGCTAAGCGACAATCTCGCAAAAGCGGGCGTAAAGGCGGAGTTTTTAGAAGCGGCTAAAGCTCTTTTACGCGGCAATGCGGTAAAATTTAAGTAAAGCAAGCGTGCGTTAAGCAAATGTTTTTGTAAATTTGGCACAAGTTGCAATAATTGACGATATAAAAAGCCTGCTGAGTTGTAGTAGCTAAGAAAAATTAGGGCGTTATGCTTATTTATGAGCGCTTGTAATTATTAGGCGCAAATTTAACAGAGTGACAAAAAGTAGAATATGCGAAGAAAGATAAGCCCATAAAATTATAAAATGTTAGAGAGTTTTAAAACAGGTCGGCGAGCCGTGAATGACTCGCGTGCAAGATTAAGAGCAACCGTCAAATTTAGCCCAAAGGGCGCAAATTTACGACTCGTTTAGGATCGAAAGCAACTCTTTGTTATCCTTGGTTTTTAGCATCTTGGCGTATAAAAATTTGAGTGCTTCTACGTCGTCCATCGTCGCGATCGCCGAGCGGATAGCCCAGATCTTTTGCAGTTCGTCGGGTTTTTGTAGTAGCTCCTCTTTTCTGGTGCCTGATTTTAGTACGTTGATGGCCGGGTAAATTCGGCGGTCGGAGATGTTGCGATCTAGCACGATCTCGCTGTTGCCCGTACCTTTAAATTCCTCGAAAATCACCTCGTCCATGCGCGAACCCGTGTCGATGAGCGCAGTGGCGATGATGGTGAGGCTGCCGCCGTGCTCGATGTTTCGCGCCGCGCCGAAAAAGCGCTTCGGTTTATGCAGAGCGTTTGCGTCCACGCCGCCCGTTAGCACCTTGCCGCTTGGCGGAGTTACGGTGTTATAAGCGCGCGCTAGGCGAGTAATGCTATCAAGTAGGATGATGACGTCCTTGCCCATTTCTACGAGGCGTTTGGCCTTTTCGATGACGAGTTCAGCGACGCGCACGTGGTTCATAGCAGGCAGGTCAAACGTCGAGCTAAATACCTCGCCTTTTACGCAGCGCTGCATGTCGGTGACCTCTTCTGGACGCTCGTCCACGAGAAGTACCATGAGATGCGACTCGGGGTGGTTGCGCGCGATGCCGTGGGCTAGCTCTTTCATAAGCTCGGTTTTACCGCTTCTTGGAGGGGCGACGATGAGGCCGCGCTGACCCTTGCCAAGAGGCGTAAAGAGATCTAGCACGCGGCCCGTTAGCTTCATCGGGTCGTATTCTAGGCGAAGTTTTTCCGTTGGGAAAAGCGGGGTTAAGTTGTCAAATAGCGGGCGCTCTTTGGCCTCTATTAGCGGCATATAGTTTAGCGCTTCGATTTTTAGCAGGGCGTAGTATTTTTCCTGATCTTTTGGTTCGCGCACTTGACCCGTCACGATGTCGCCCACGCGCAGGGCGAATTTGCGAATTTGAGAGTTTGAGACGTAAGCGTCGTTTGAACTGTCGCTGATGTTTGCGTCCACGGCTCTTAAAAAGCCGTAGCCGTCGGGCATAATCTCTAAAATGCCCGTAAAAAGTATAAATCCGCCTTGTTTAGTTTGGGCTTTTAGTATCTCAAATATCAAATCCTGCCTGCGAAATTCGCGCGGATTTTCGACGCCGACGCTGTTTGCTATCTGCACTAGCTCGTCTAAGCTTAGCATTCTTAGTTCTTCGATTTTGTGGCCGTCGACGGGGATATGAGTGCGCGAGTTTGGATATTTTTTGGTCGTTTTTTGATTTTCCTGCGCCGAATTTGCAGGCTGGGTTGCGTTATTTTCCATCGTGTCCTCTTTAAAATTACGGAATAATTTTGTAGATAAATTTAAGTTTCAAAAGAAGTTTTGAAAGCCCGCATTTTATAAAATTTTGGCTTTGATGTCAAGAAGCGGTATAATACGCTAAAAATGAAAAGGAATCTCAAAATGATGGATTTTAAAGACGGCAAGCGCGAAAAAACGATAATAAAAACCGCGCTTATCGGCATAGTTACGAATTTTTTATTAGCCGGGGCGAAAATCTTTATCGCTATGGTCTCAAACTCGGTCGCGCTGATATCAGACGCCGTAAATAACCTCAGCGATGCAGGCTCAAGTATCATCACGATTTTCGGCTCAAAACTAGCTAGCAAGATGCCCGACGAGGACCACCCCTACGGCTACGGCAGGACCGAGTATATCGGCGGTCTCATCGTTTCGGCTATCGTGCTGATGCTTGGATTTCAGTTTCTAAAAACCTCCGTAGAAAACATCTTCGCGCCCGAGCCCACTAGCTTTACGATGCCGTTTTTGGCGTTTTTATTCTGCGCGATATTCGTCAAATTTGCGCTCGGCTTTTACTATAAAAAAATCGGCAAACAGACCAAATCTATCTCGCTAAAAGTCGTCGGGCAGGAGGCCTTGGGAGACGCGATCATATCGTGCGTGATCTTGGTTTCGGCTGCGCTGTCATACTTCGCCGACATCCAGATAGATGGCTATGCTGGCGCTTTGGCGTCGCTTTTTATTATCATAAACGGCGTACTTTTGATAAAAGAAACCTTTGATAAAATCATAGGTCAGCGCGTGGAAAAAGAGATCAGCGACGAAATTTACGCCGCCGTTAATCGCTGCGAGATCGTGCGCGGCGCATACGATCTCATACTGCACAACTACGGCGCACAGCGATATGTTGGCTCGGTAAACGTCGAGATAGACGAGCATTTGCCCCTTAGCGAGGTTTCGCAGAGGCTAAACGAGCTTCAGATCGAGATTTATAAAATTTACAGGATTTACCTGGTTTTTGGCGTTTATAGCGTAAATTTGGGGCAGGACGAGAGTCGCGCCTGCGTGGCGAATCTACTCTCGCGCTTTAGTAGCGTGCGCGGATTTCATGCGTTTTTCATCGACAGCAAGAAAAAGAGCGTGAGGTTTGACGTAGTGGTCGATTTTGCCGAGAAAAATTTAGGCGAACTGCGCGCCGAGATCGAACGCGAGATCTCGCTAAGCTTTCCGGGGTATAAAATTTTCATCGTCATAGACAGGGAGTTTGCGTGAGGGTTGAGAGAGGGTAAATCGGTAGCGTCTAAGACGTTTTAATGTGCTATAATCCTGCGGCTTAAAAATATAAAGCTGGAGTGTAAAATTTAATCTAATCGTGAGAAAAAAATGGTATTTTTAAAAATTTTGACTTGTGCGTTTTCGATGAGTTTTTGCTTTATGAGTATCTATGGGCTTACGACTAGCGCGGTAGAGCTTGTGTTTTTTAGGGAGTATGATCTGGCAGGAGATGCTGATCCTCTCGGCGATTTAGGCGATCCGCTTGATTGGCTTCAGTTAAATATCGCTTATTTAGTCGGTTTTTGGGTATTTTTTAGTGGCGTATGCACGGTGATTTATAGACGGATAAGTTGCTTTGACGAAATTGCAAAATTTTTCATAGATTTGTTTTTGCCTACCGTTGCGACGATTATTTCGGCGCTTATTTTTGGTTCGATACTCCCGTTTGCGGTTGGGGCTCAGCCGGAAAATGCTATTATCGCCCAAGGGCTTGGCATATTTTTAGCCGAAATACTTTTTATAATCATAATAGCTCGCTTACTAAAAAGAGAGCGAAAATATTAAATTGGCGCTTAAGACGCCATTTATATTACTACAAGTTTTCAAAGAGCGGTTATGGGTAAAAATTCTTTGTAGAATTTGAGGCTCAAATTTGCAAGCATTAAAAATTCGTTCGTAAATTTGCCAGCGTTTTCAAGGTGCTGGTCTCGGCCAAATTCGGTCAAATTTATGGGGGGCATTTTGACGCGAGCAAAATCTTTCAAATTTGCCCTCAAATTCGAGCGCAAGCGAAATCCGCGCCAAAGCTTGCAAAATCAAGCGAGGCTTTAGAATTTTTTCGTATAATCTAAAATCTTAAAACGAAAGAAAAAAGTAACCGATGGGCAAATTTAAGTGCACGCACTGTAGGGGCGAATTTGAGCGCGAGGCGCTGATAGAGCGCGGCGGGGAGCTCTTTTGCTGCGAGGGATGTGCAGGAGTTTACGAGATACTTAGCGCAAGCGGGCTGGGCGAGTTTTACGAAAGGCTTGGCAAAACTACGCTAAATCCGGCTCGGGGCGCGAAAAATACGGCGCAAAAGTCGCAAGAGGATCTCGCGGCTATTTATCAAAACTATGTCAAAAATGAAAATGGATTTAACAAAATATCGCTCATCATCGAGGGTATCCACTGCTCGGCTTGCATCTGGCTAAACGAGAAGGTTTTATTTGCGCAGAAGGGAATTTTAGAGGTAAATATAAATTCGGTTAATAACAAAGCCCTCATCGTCTGGGACGAAAACGAGATAAATTTGGCCCAAATTTTTGCTCTCATCCGCTCTATCGGCTACGAGCCCTACCCATACGACGCGCAGGCTCAGGAGCACAGGCTCGCGGGGCAGAGGCGCGAATTTTACGCGCGGCTGCTTGTCGGGATATTTTGCACGATGAACATCATGTGGCTGGCCGTCGCGCAGTACGGCGGCTACTTCACGGGCATGCGCGCCGACGTGCGCTCTATCATAAATTTCGCCGAATTTATCCTCGCTACGCCGGTGCTTTTTTATACGGGAAGCGGGTTTTTTAGGGGCGCTTGGAGCGCGTTAAAAAACAAAACGCAAAACATGGATAGCCTCATCGTCACGGGTACGCTCGCTGCCTATATCTTCTCGATATACGCGATGTTTTCTAGGCGTGGCGAGACATATTTCGACTCGGTTGCGATGATAATCACTTTCGTATTTATCGGCAAATATCTGGAAATCTTGAGCAAGAAAAAGGCCGCCGACACGCTTGATAATCTAAACTCGTTAAATTTAAACTCCGTTAGCGTCAAAAACGGCGACGAAATAATCCTAAAAAGCGCGCAGGAGGTGCGAGTAGGCGAGCTCGTGGTCGTGCGAGTAGGCGAGCGCGTGCTACTTGACGGCATCGTCACAAGCGGGGCGGCGAGCTTTGATCTATCTAGCCTTAGCGGCGAGAGCGCGCCTGTATATCTTAGCGCAAAAGATGGCGAAAACGAGATAAAAAGCGGCTCGGTTTGCTTGGACGGCACGCTGGTTTATGAGGTCGGCGCCGTCTTTAGCGAGTCGGTGCTAGCGCGTATTATAAATTTGCTAGAAACCGCCGCAGCCAAAAAGCCTAAAATTCAGGCGCTTGCAGACGCTATCGCGGCGAGGTTTTCAACTGCTATCACGGCTCTGGCGCTAGCGACGTTTGCGTTTTGGTTCTGGCGCACTGGCGAGCTCTCCGCCGCGCTCATCGTCGCGATCTCGGTCGTGGTGATCTCGTGCCCCTGCGCGCTGGGGCTTGCTACGCCAGTTAGCACGCTCGTTGCGCTTGGGGCGGGCTTTAGGCGCGGGATACTTTTTAAAGAGGCGCGCATCATCGAAAGCCTCGCCAAATGCGATATGGCCGTGTTTGATAAGACCGGTACGCTCACGTCGGGACGGCTTAAAGTGAGTAAATTTACGCACGCGGGCAAATTTGACGCAAGCGCGCTTTTTTCGCTAGTTAGCGGTTCGGATCATCCCGTTAGCCGCGCCGTTAGCGAGTATCTGCGCGCAAATTTTAAGGATTTAAAGATTTTAGAGTTAAGCGGCTTTGAAAACATCGCGGCGCGCGGCACGCAGGCTAAATTTGATGGCAAAAAGCTAGCGGGCGGGAGCGAGAAATTTATGCGCGAGCTAGGGCTTTATAACGGCGCAGCCGTGCGCGGCACTTGTTATTTTTTCGCCGAGGACGGGGAGATCGCGGCGGTATTTGAGCTGGAGGAGAGCCTAAAAGATGGCGCCAAAGAGTGCGTAGCCGCGCTAAAAAATGCTGACATGCGCGTGGCGATGCTAACGGGCGATAATGAATACGCCGCAAAGCGCGTGGCAAAGGAGCTAGGCGTGGGCGAAACGGTCGCAAACGCTCTGCCCACTGACAAGGCCGCTTACGTAGAGCAGTTATTACAGCAGGGCCGAAACGTGCTGATGGTAGGCGACGGGATAAACGACGCCGCCGCGCTCGCGCTCTCAAGCGTGGCCGTATGTATGGGCAGCGGAGCGGCCGTGAGTATCGCAAAAAGCGACGTCGTGCTGATGAGGGACGACCCCGCCTCGCTCGCGGCTGCCGTAGCGCTCGCGCGTAAAACCTACCGCATCGTGCGGCAAAATTTGGCCTTTTCCCTCGTTTATAACGCCGTGACGATACCACTGGCGATGGCAGGCTACGTCGCACCCGCCGTTGCTGCGCTATCGATGTCGCTAAGCTCTGTCGCGGTCGTGCTAAACGCGATGCGGGCTAGGAG
>CAUPYN010000085.1:0-8059 GCA_963515575.1 uncultured Campylobacter sp. | reverse complement strand
AGCTTATTTTGATAGTTAGACCCGAGCTAAACTCTCACGGCATCGAGCTAAAATTTGCTAGCAGTAGCGGCAAATACGAGCTTAAAAGCGTCGCTAGCTACGTGAGGCAGATCCTGCTCTCTTTGCTCTCAAACGCCAAGGACGCGCTGGTTGAAAGCGGACGTGATACGCCGCAAATTTTAATTGAGCTAAAGAGGGCGGGCGAGCTATTTTGCGTGAGCGTGAGCGATAACGGCGGTGGCGTAAAAGCAGATAGCGATAAAATTTTCGAGCCGTTTTTTACGACGAAAAATATAGGCACGGGTACGGGGCTAAACGTAGCTAGGGAGCTTGCCGTAAAAAAGCTAGGTGGCGCGCTGGAGCTTGAAAGCGCGGCGAATCCGACTAAATTTACGCTATTTTTAGGCGAAATTTAGACGAGGCGATAAATTTAAAAATTAGTTTGCAAACTTAAGAAAGACAAGCAAGAAACGAGGCTAGCGTGTATAGCAAAATAAAAAATATCTTAAACGGCGTAAATTTGCTCATCGTCGAGGACGACGAGAGCCTGCGCGAAAGCATCAAAATATCGGTCGAAAACTACGTGAGCGAGGTTTACGCCTGCGCAAACGCGAAAGAGGCGCTGGAAGTTTTTGAAGCAAAGGACGTAAATTTGGTGCTTTCTGATATCAACATGCCGCATATGAACGGGCTTGAGATGGCGGCTCGCATCAGGGGGCTGGATAAAGACGTGCCTATTATATTTCTTACTGCATACGGTAGCGACGAAAACATGCTTAGCGCGATAGAGCTAGGTAGCTTTGGCGTGCTAAAAAAGCCGTTTGAAAAGCGCGATCTAATCATGCAAATGAGCTTTGCGGCGAATAAATTTAAAAACGATTTTGCCCAGGTCGATTTAAAAAACGGCTTTAAATTTAACGCCTTTAGCAGGCAGCTAACAAAGGACGGCCAGCCCGTGGCGCTAACGAAAAAAGAGCAAAATTTACTCCATCTTTTCCTAAAAAATCAGGGCCGCGTCGTGAGCTTTGAGATGATCGAGGCGTGCGTCTGGCAGGATGGCAGCTGCACCGCCGACGCGATACGAAGCTTTGTGTATAAACTACGCAAAAAACTCTACCCCGAACTCATCCAAAACGCGCAGGTCAGCGGATATGCGCTGATTTTGGACGGACAAGGCGGGCGAACGGTGAGTAAAATCTGCTACGTTTGAGACTCAAAAGCTTAAAGCTAAATCTAATTTTAAAGATTAAGCTTTTTGCGTTTTACGGCTTTAAAAATAAAATTCGGCGCATTTTTAGGATCGCTAGCAAGGCGGCGGCAAAATTTGAGCGCGCAAGATTAAACGAGCGGCTCAAATTTAAAGCGATACAAGGCGCTTAAAATACGTCTTTTATCGGCCGGCTTTGCGATTACCGCGCTCTGCGCGCTTGGTTTGCGGCTATTTTTATCATATTTACGCTGATTTGCCTTACGATAAAATAAATAGCAAAGCTTTTTAAATCCGTCCGTCAAAACGGCAATTTTGGCTTACTGCTTAAATTTACGCGAAATTTGATCTAGCGTTACTTATTGATTAGTCGTAAAAAGCCTTTGATCTTTTGCGCTCTTACGCCCTCATCCTCGTTTTCGCCAAATTGATTGCCACCGTGCGAGTAGGGCGGCAAATCCTTTACGAAGTCCAAAATTTCGCCGAATTCTAAAATTTTGCCGTGCAGGTCGTAGCCGACGTTTAGCGCCTTGCCCTTTATCTTTGCTACGTTTGCGTGGATATGACCGTAGAGATGGATAGCGCCGTGATGGCCGCCGTTCCACTCGCAGACGGGATAGTGAAAAAGCGCGATCCTAAAACTCTCGCCGCCGTGTTTTAGCGCTAGCTCCTTGTAGTCGCAAATCTCTTCAAACAGCGCATTATTGTCGTTTTTACGCATCGCTAAAAGCTCGTCCGAGCGCTTGCGGATTTCTTGGTCGTGATTGCCTAAAATCAATACGTGCTTGCCGTTTAGGCGTTTTAAAATTTTAAGCGTCTGCTCAAAGTCCTTGTGAAAGCTGACGTCGCCTAGATTATAAACCTCGTCGCAGGGATTTACGCGCGAATTCCAAAGGCGGATTAGCGTATTATCCATATCGTTTATGTTTTGAAATTTCCTAAAATTTGGATGAAATTTCATAATATTTGCGTGTCCGAAATGTAAATCCGACGTAAAATAAGTCATTTTCGCATCCTTAAAACTACCTCGAATTTTTCGCCGCTTTTTATTTCCATTATAACCAGCCGTCCAAAAAACACCGCGCCGCAGTCCATCGCAAACACGCCGTTTCCTTTATCGTGGATTTCGTTGTCGCGATTTGGAGTGTGTCCGAAGTATATCTTTTTGCCCGTGTCGTTTTCTTGCCAAAACGGCGTCCTTCGCCACATCACATAGTCCTCGTCTTGGCGTTCTAGCGAAATTTTAGGATTATACGCGGCGTGAACGAACAAGCTTTGCTCGGAGCTTATTATGTGAGGCATCTGCTCTATAAATTCTTTAACCTCCTGCGGAATATCCGTAAATCCGTGAGCCTTTGCGCTTTTTATCGTATCTTCGCCGCCGTTATTTATCCACGTGTAATAACTCTGCGTGTCATCCTCAAAAATAGCTTTATAAAGCATATCTTCGTGGTTGCCTCTAACGTGTAAAATTTGCCGTCCTTGCGCGATGAGCTCGGCGTAGCGCAGATATAGCCCGATGCTATCCTCGCCCCTGTCGCAGCTATCGCCTAGGATTACTATTAGGTCGTTTTTAGTTAAATTTATCTTTTCAAGCATCGCGTCAAATAGTCCAAGGCAGCCGTGAAGGTCACCGAATACGAAAATCCGTTCGAAATCGCTTTCGTTTATGCGTTTAATTTTTAACATTTTTACTCTTTTGAATTAAATTTGCGGAAATTTTGGGTTAATGTGAGAATAAAGGTGAGTTGATTTTACTCTATTTAGATAATAATGCGCTTAAAAATACGGCGCCCGTCCGCCGCCGCCCTAAATTTTAGGTATAATCGGGCTAAAATTTTAAGGAGAAAAAATGCAAATAAATTCGCAAGAAGTAACGCAGGCGCCTGGAAATAACACCGTTTTTCAAACTTGGCTGTTAAGCGGCGACGAAAACGCCTGTAAAAAAGGCTTTGAGAGGCTTTGCGCTTTGGTTGTAAATTTAAATAAGACGGCCAAAGTAAGGTTTGGCGCGGAGGCAAACGTAAACTGCGTTATCGCCGTCGGATACGATGCGTGGCTAAAGTTGGACTTGCCTAAACCATTGCCTAAGGAGCTTGTTAATTTTAAAGCCATCAAAGGTGACAAGCACGAAGCCGTGAGCACTGCGGGCGATATCCACGTGCATATTAGGGCGCTTGATGCTGCCGACTGCTTTGATATGGCGCAAAATGTAAAGGCCGAGCTTTTTAAATTTGCCAAGCTCGCAGACGAGACTCAAGGCTTCAAATACCACGACGGCAGAGCGATCATCGGCTTTGTAGACGGCACCGAAAATCCAAGCGGCGAAGATCGCGATTATTTTGCCAAAGTCGGCGAAGAGGACGCGAAATTTAAGGGCGGCAGCTACGTGTTCGTACAAAAATATAAACACAAAATGAGAGAGTGGAATGCAACTAGCGTGAGCGAGCAAGAAAAGGTCATCGGCCGCACGAAAGCAGACGACATCGAGATGAGCGAGGATGAAAAGCCTAGCAACTCGCACTCTGCCGCGGCAAACGTAGGAGATGATAAAAAAGTCGTTCGCGGAAATATGCCTTTTGTCGAGGGAAGCATGACGGGGACGTACTTTATCGCGTATGCTAGCACGTTTTCGACGCTTGAAGCGATGCTAAATAAGATGTTTATCGGCGAGCCGTGCGGTAACTCGGATAGATTGCTTGATTTTAGCACGCCGATCACCGGAGCGCTATTTTTCGCTCCTACTTTTGATATGCTCTCAAACTATAGCGCGGAGTAGGATTTGTTTTTAGCTCGCAAACCATCCTAAATTTGGGGCGTTTTGCGGGCTACCGCTTTAAATTTTGCTTTTAGTAACCTCGCCGAATTCGCTTTTAAAATTTAAAACTAAGATTAGTATTTTTTCGTAAGCTTTTACCGCTAAATTTGTAAATTTTGATTGTATATTTATGGTATGAGCCGCGCAAATATAAAATCTTAATTTCATAAAATCATACTTTCATCATACTTTTCTTATATAATCTTTTTACATTTTAAATTTAAGGGAGCAAAATGAAAAAAATCCTACTATCAAGCTTGCTAGCCTGTTCGCTCTTTGCAGCGGGCGAGGTGTATAGCCCGTCGGTAAAAGACGTTTACGCCGATGCGACGTCGCAAAAAAGCATAGGCAGACTCTTGCCGACGAACGGGGTTAAAATTTTAGCCACGCAGGGCGACCGCGTGAAAATCTCCGTTAAAGGCTACCAAAATCCCGCCGTTAGCAACGTCGTTTACTTTAGCGACTCCGAGCGCGTCATCGCCGTGGCGTTTGCCAAAACCGCAACGCCTGAGATAAAGGTCGTAAAAAAGGGCGCTAACGGCAAATGGGACGAGGTTGAGACCGTGGTCTATGTGCAAAAAGACGGCTTCACGAGCGATCTAGGCGGGCTTTTTGCTAAGGGCGGCGAGCTTTACAAAGAGAGCTGCGGAGCGTGCCATTCGCTACATCAAACCACGCACTACAAGGCAAATCAGTGGCCTAACCTGCTAAAATCGATGATCGCGCGAACGGCGATCGGCAAAGACGACGAGTGGCTGGTGATACAGTACTTGCAAAAGCACTCTGCCGACGTGAACGTAGCGAAAAAGTAAAAAGCGGCGCGTAAATTTGACGAAGATTTACGCCTGGCGCTCCCGCAAATGGACGAGATTTGCGGGAGCTAAACCTATAAAAGTCGCGGCGAAGCGGCTGTTTTTAAAACGCCGAATTTGAAGGTTTGGCGAAAAGTCAAATTTAGCGCGTAAGACGAGATGCGCGCTAAATTTGAGCGACTACTTTGCGGCTAGACTGCGCGAACGAGGCTTTTGGCCGTCAAATTTGACTCGCTGGACGAGAGGGCAGTCAAATTTGAGCGTAAAAACTTAAATTTGAGTCCGTGCAAAAGACCGGCTTTGCCAGTTTGTGAAGTAAATTTTAACAGGGTACCCTACGCAGTAGGGACTTTAGGTGGGTGAGCGACCGTCTTTAGAGGATGCCGACTGCTCGGCATCCGTACGGGAGCGAGTGAGTGGAGCGTCTCAAGCCTGAGGGCGACGGTAGCGACCAAAGGGAAGCTAAATCGCGTAGGCGATGAGAGCGATGGGTAAAAACAAATCGCAGGTCGGACTTCGTTCGACCGAGAAGTAAAAATAGGAGAGAAAAATGAACCTACAAAGACGAAATATATTAAAGGGCGGAGCGGCGCTTGCGGCGGCTCCTTTGTTTTCTAGCGTAACGGCGTCAAATTTACTCGGCGCCGAGCTAAATACGGCAAACGTACGTAACGGCGAGGTGCTAACGGCCGCTCACTGGGGTATGCTAAAAGTTAGCGTCAAAGACGGAAAGATCGTAAAATCAGAGCCGTTTCAAAAAACGAGCGAAGTGTATAATCCGTTGCAACACTACACCGCCGATATGGTCTATAAATCGCGTATAAAATATCCTATGGTACGCAAAAGCTACCTAGAAAATCCGGACTCGCCAAAACCAGAACTAAGAGGTAAAGACGGATGGGTACGCGTACGCTACGAGGACGCGATAAAACTAGTAGCTAGAGAGCTAAAAAAGACGAGAAAACAAAAGGGGCTAGAGGGCGTATTTGCGGGCAGCTACGGCTGGAAATCAAGCGGCAACGTGCATAACTCGCGAATTTTACTTCATAGATTTATGAATCTTAGCGGCGGATTCGTCGGTTCTTTGGGCGACTACTCCACGGGCGCTAGCCAGATCATCATGCCTCACGTCGTGGGTAGCATCGAGGTCTACGAGCAGCAAACCAGCTGGCCTGTGGTACTAGAAAACTCAAAAGTAGTCGTCATCTGGGGCGCAAACCCGATGGCTACTCTTCGCATAGCGTGGACTAGCACCGACGAGCAGGGTTTTAAGTATTTTGAAGAGCTAAAAAACAAAAAAGATATTAAAGTGATCATCATCGACCCTATAAGAAGCGAAACGGCGCAGTACTTTGATAAGGCTCAGTGGATCGCTCCGGTGCCAAACACCGACACTGCGATGATGTTAGGCATGATGCACTACCTATACGAGAGCGGCAAATACGATAAAAATTTCATCGAGACCTATACGAGCGGCTTTGATAAGTTCCTGCCGTATCTGCTCGGTAAAACCGACGGTACGCCTAAAAATTTGGAGTGGGCGAGCAAAATTTGCGGTCTAAAAGCAAGCCTCATCAAAGAGCTTGCCGATACCTTCGCCGCTAACCGCACGATGATAATGAGCGGTTGGGGTATGCAGCGCGCGCATCACGGCGAGCAGCCGCACTGGGCGATGGTGACATTAGCGGCGATGCTAGGTCAGATCGGGCTTCCTGGTGGGGGATTTGGCCTTAGCTACCACTACTCAAACGGCGGTGCTCCGACTTGCAAAGGCGCGGTCATCGGCGGCGTAAATAGCGCAAGCGTGGGTAAATTTAACGACGAGGGCGAGTTTATCGGTACCGATAGCGGAGAATTTGACGCAAACGGCCGCTTCGTCGCTAAAGCCGCGGCAGTAGCTGGCACTGGTCAAAGCTGGCTGCAAAAGGCGACAAACTATGCAGTCCCGGTCGCTCTTATAGCAGACGCTCTGCTAAATCCGGGCAAAGTGATCGATCACGACGGCAAGAAAATCACGTATCCCGATATCGACTTTATCTACTGGGTCGGCGGCAATCCTTTGGCTCATCATCAAGAGACAAACCGCCTGCTAGAAGCGTGGCGAAAACCTCGTACGATAGTCGTAAACGAAGCTTATTGGACGCCGACTGCTAAGATGGCTGATATCGTATTTCCGACTACTACGGCTTACGAGCGCAACGACGTCACGATGACGGGCGACTACTCGAACATGAATATCGTGCCGATGAAGCAAGTCGTGGAAAAATACGCCGAAGCGCGCGACGATTATCAAATTTTCACCGATCTTTGTAAGGCCTACGCTAAAAATTTAGTCGTAGCCTACACCGACAACGGCAAGGACGAATTTGACTGGATCAAAGAGTACTACGGCGCGGCGTACGAGCAGGTTAAGGCTATACCTGATTTTGAAACCGATATGAAGCCGTTTGAGGAGTTTTGGAACGAAAATAGACCTGTAACCTTCGCCTCGACGCCTGAGAGCGATACGTGGGTGAGATTTGGCGAGTTTAGAGAGGATCCGGTGCTAAATCCGCTAGGAACGCCAAGCGGCCTAATCGAAATTTACTCCGAAACCATCGAGAAAATGGGCTATGACGACTGCGGCGCGCATCCGATGTGGTTTGAGCCGATCGAGTGGCTAGGTATGAAAGATAAACCTGCCGAGCTACACATGCTAAGCCCGCATCCGACCGATCGCCTCCACTCGCAGCTAAACCAAACCTCTCTGCGCGAAAACTACGCGATCGCAAACCGCGAGCCGATCTGGATACACCCTAAAGACGCCGCGAAAAAAGGTATCAAAACGGGCGATTTGGTTAGGGTATTTAACGCGCGCGGCGAAGTGCTAGCGGGTGCCTTGGTGACGCAAGATATCAAAGAGGGCGTCGTTAAGCTCGCTGAGGGCGTATGGTACGACGGATTTGACGCGGGTCTTTGCAAAAACGGCTCGCCAAATGTGCTAACTATTGATATCCCGACTAGCAAGCTAGCTAACGGCAACATCAGCCACACCGCGCTTGTAAATATCGAGAAATTTACGGGTAAGGCGCCTGAGCTAACGGCGTTTAGCGATCCGAAATTCGCTTAAATTTGAGGCTGCAAGATAAAATCTGCGTCTTAAATTTGATAAAACCTCGCCGGGTTAAATTTGACTCGGCGAGGCGGTTTGATCTACGCCGCTTTTGCGAGATTATTCTAAGC
>CAUPYN010000084.1:0-8059 GCA_963515575.1 uncultured Campylobacter sp. | reverse complement strand
CGCCACATCTCACGTGCAGTGGGTTTGGAGAGGGTTTGGGAGAGGAAGGGGCGACGCTTCGTAAGTAGAAACCCTTCCTCTCCCGAAAAAAAGAGAAAGGTGGATACAAAAGGGAGCTTTTTGTTTTGGCTTTGCCTCGCAACTGCAGGGCAGAGCGCAATTCAAGCCCCTTCTCCTTTAACAAGAAAGATTAAAATCAAAATTTGACAAAACCAAATTTAGCATTTTCAGGGTGCGGGTCTCGGTGCGTAAATTTAAAATTCGCTCGAAAAATTTGCCTAAAACGGCGCATTTTCGTCGCCGTAATCGTCGCCGATATGTTATAATTTCACGAATTTTAAAATCGCGCCGAGTTTAAATTTGGCCGCAAAAACAAGACAAGCGCTGCAAATTTCAAGAGTCAAAAAATAAGCCGCAAAATAAAAAGAGGAAAAATGGAAAAATACGAAGGCTACAATCTCAGGCTACGCGACGCTCTCGTCGGCGTTCAGTTTCTATTCGTTGCGTTTGGCGCGCTCGTGCTGGTGCCGATATTAACGGGGCTTGATACGTCCGTGGCACTGTTTACGGCGGGTATCGGCACGCTACTGTTTCAGCTAATCACGCGCAAAAATGTCCCGCCGATCTTTCTCGCGTCTAGCTTCGCGTTCATCGCGCCGCTAAGCTTTGGCGTGAAGGAGTGGGGCATAGCCGCTACGATGGGCGGAGTGGTCGCGGCGGGGCTGTTTTACGTGGCATTAAGCTTGCTTATTAGGCTAAAAGGCGAGGGATTTTTGCATAAAATTTTACCGCCCGTGGTTGTGGGCCCCGTCATCATGACGATCGGCCTCATCCTATCGCCAGCGGCCGTAAATATGGTCATGGGTAAGGGTAAGGAGGCGCTCTATACGCAGGCTCAGTCGCTTACTATCGCGCTCATCTCGCTTTCGGCCGTTATCGCCATTATGATGTTTGGTCGCGGCATGCTGCGCCTCGTGCCGATACTTTGCGGTATCGCGGCTGGGTACTGCGCGTCGCTGTTTGTCGGGATCGTGGATTTTACGCCGATTCTAAACGCGCCGTGGTTTGCGCTGCCAAATTTCACCGCGCCAGTTTTCAAGCTCGAAGCCGTGATCTACATGGTGCCTATCGCCATCGCACCCGCAATCGAGCACATCGGCGATATGCTTGCGATCAGCAACGTCACAAAGGAAAATTTCCTAAAAAATCCGGGGCTTAAAAGCACTCTGCTCGGCGACGGGCTCGCGACGTCGCTGGCAGGCTGCTTCGGCGGCCCGCCGAACACCACCTACTCCGAAGTCACTGGCGCGGTTAGCATCACAAAGGCCTACAATCCAGCCATCATGACCTTTGCTGCGCTTACAGCGATACTGCTAGCTTTTGTGGGTAAGCTCGGCGCCGCACTCTCCACGATCCCGGCTCCCGTCATCGGCGGCATTATGTTGCTGCTTTTTGGTATCATCGCGAGTGTGGGCATGGAAACGCTCATAAAAAACAGCGTAGATCTGGCCGAGCCGCGCAATATGATCATCGTCGCGCTCATCTTCGTCTGCGCGATCGGCGGCATGGTGTTGGATTTTGGCGCTATGAGCTTTAGCGGCGTTGGGCTTGGCGCGATTATCGGTATCACGCTAAATTTGGTGCTGCCAAAGACCAAGCATTTTGACGGGTACTAAGTTAAATTTGCGTGGAGCCTGAGCCGTTTTGCGCGGTTACGGGTAAATTTAGGCCGCGGGGATGTTTGCCGTTTGGTAACCCGGCTTAAATTTATAAGCGCGCCAAATTCGCTCCGCTTGAAGTCCGGCGCAAGTTTAAATTTTCATCCCTCTTTCGTTTTTAGGCGAAAAATTTGCTACAATTACCGCAAAAAATAAAAAGGCTATATTAATGAAAAGCTTAATCATCGTGGAATCTCCCGCGAAAGCCAAAACGATAAAAAACTTTCTTGGACCCGGCTACGACGTCATCGCATCAAAAGGCCACATAAGAGATCTGCCAAAGACGGCATTTGGTATCAAGATCGAGGGTGAAAAATTTACACCCGAGTATAGGATCAGCGCCGATCATTCCGCGATCGTAAAAGAGATCAAAGAACTCGCCAAAAACGCTGACCAAATCTACCTCGCGACCGATGAGGACCGCGAAGGAGAGGCCATCGCCTACCACATCGCCGCAGCCATCGGCAAAAAGCCCGAGAGCCTGCCTCGTATCGTGTTTCACGAGATCACCAAAAGCGCCATAGAGGCTGCGCTAAAAAATCCGCGCACGATAAATATGGATAGCGTAAACGCGCAGCAAGCACGCCGCCTGCTAGATCGTATCGTTGGCTACAAGCTTTCGCCGCTGTTAAATTTAAAAATCCAAAAAGGACTAAGTGCGGGACGCGTGCAAAGCGCAGCCCTAAAAATCATCGTAGACCGCGAGCGCGAGATACGCGACTTTAAACCGATCGAATACCACAGTATCGACGCGGTTTTCAAAAAAGACCTCGACGCTGAGCTGGTTAAATTTGAAGCGCAAAAAATTGAAAAGCTAACGATAACAAACGGCGATAGAGCCAAATTTATCGTAGAAAATCTAAAAAGCGATAAATTTAGCGTCCGAGAGATTGAGGCCAAAGAGCGCAAAACTGAGCCTGCACCGCCGTTTATGACCTCGACGCTGCAGCAAAGCGCGAGCAACCGCCTAGGCTTTAGCCCGAAAAAAACGATGATGATCGCGCAAAATTTATACGAGGGCGTGCAGACGCATCAGGGCTTCATGGGCGCGATAACCTACATGAGAACGGATAGCCTAAATCTCGCCAAAGAAGCCGTCGCTGCCGCGCGCGAGATGATAGAAAAAGAGTATGGCGAACGCTACCTGCCCGCCAAGGCTAAAATTTACGCCACCAAGAGCAAAGGCGCGCAAGAAGCCCACGAGGCTATCCGCCCGACAAATCTTAGCTTCACGCCCGCCATCGCCGCGCAATATCTCGAAAAAGACGCATTGCGCCTCTATACACTCATCTATAACCGCTTTTTAGCCTGCCAGATGAGCGCTAGCATTAGCCAGACGCAAAACGTATTCGTCGCGGGCGCAAAGGGCGAGTTTAAAATAAGCGGCCGCAAGGTGCTATTTGACGGCTTTTACCGCGTTTACGGCGATATGGATAAGGATAAAATTTTACCCGACCTAAAAATCGGCGACGAAATGAGCCTGCAAAGCATCAAAAGCTCGCAGCACTTCACCGAGCCGCCGTCTCGCTACTCGGAGGCCGGACTCGTTAAAAAGCTAGAAAGCCTAGGCATAGGGCGCCCTAGTACCTACGCGCCGACCATCTCGCTACTGACCTCTCGCGACTACGTCAAGGTCGAGAAAAAACAGCTCGTGCCAAACGAGATCGCCTTTACGATGATGGGCGTTTTGGAGGAGCATTTTAGCGATATCGTAGATAGCGAATTTACGTCAAATATGGAAGAAAAACTCGACCACGTCGCCGAAGACAAAGCCGACTGGCAAAAGCTTTTGAGCGATTTTTATCATCCGTTTATGGATAAAATCTCAGCCGGCAAAACTGGCATAAAAAGCCAAAAAGTCGCCACTCCGATCGGAGAAAAATGCCCGGAGTGCGGCGGCGAACTACTGCTGCGAAAAGGGCGCTACGGCGAGTTTATCGCGTGCGGAAACTTCCCTAAGTGCAAATACTCGCGCAATATCGCCAAGGCAGAACAAGGCGCGCAGGAAGGCGAAACTGCGGCAAAGCCGAAAAAAGAGCTAAAAAAGATCGACGTACCGTGTCCAAAATGCGGCGGCGACATCGTCGAGCGCATCAGCCGCAGGGGTAAATTTTACGGCTGCGCAAACTACCCCAAATGCGACTTCGTCTCAAACTACGAGCCGGTCGCCGAAAAATGCGACGAGTGCGGCGGCGATATGATCAAAAAAGAGCTCAAAAAAGGGACGTTTCACGAGTGTACGAAGTGCAAGAAAAAGGTGCAAATCGCGGAATAATATGGGCGGCTTGTCTTTTTGGTTTATACTTCGTTGGAAATTTCGCCGAAGCTCGGTTACATACTACTTGTATGCGCCCTCGCTCGGCTCATTTCCGCCTCGTCTAAACGCAAAAATACGTCGCCTTATCGATTTTCGCTCAAATTTGAAACTAATCTATAATTTGTAAATTTGACCGCCAAATTTACAAGGCGAAGTATTTTGAGATGGATTTGAATGTTGTGCGGAAATTTTCGTCCCAAGGCTAGACAGATAGTCTGCCGCAGGGCGAAAATTTCAAACTCATTCAAAGACGCTCAAAAGACGAGCCGCCAAAAAAGGAATAAATCAATGAAAACTATTATGTTATGTGCTATTTGTTCGGTGAGTTCCGGCAACTGCTCCGAGGACTGCGGCTACTGCACGCAAAGCGCTGGTATAAATGCCGGAATAGAAAAATACAAAATGAAAACAGCCGAGCAAGTAGTCGCCGAGGCTAAGATCGCGGCGGCAAACCACGCGCTGGGCTTTTGCCTAGTCACCAGCGGCGCAAGGCTCACGGACAAAAAGACCGAGGAGATCGCCCGCCTCGCGCGCGCCGTAAATAAAGAAGTCCCAAACCTCATGCTAATCGCTTGCAACGGCATGGCGACGCTGCCGCAGCTAAAAGAGCTAAAAAGCGCGGGCGTGTTTAGCTACAACCACAACCTCGAGACATCGCGCGAGTTTTTCCCGCAAATTTGCTCGACGCATAGCTGGGACGAGCGCTGGCAGACCAACATCGACGCCAAAGAAGCAGGGCTAATGCTCTGCACTGGCGGGATTTACGGCCTTGGCGAGAGCGAAGCCGACCGCACGAGCCTGCAAACTAGCCTTGCAAAGCTTGATCCGTTTTCTAGCCCGATAAATTTCTTTATACCAAACGACGCGCTACGCGTCAAGCGGCCGCCTATGGGAGCGGACGAAGCCCTGCGGATCATCGACGACACCGTTGCCGCACTGCCTAACGCTCGCGTGATGATCGCGGGCGGTCGCGAGAAAATTTTAGGCGAACGCCAATACGAAATCTTTGATCACGGCGTCTCCGCCGTCGTCATCGGCGACTACCTCACGACTAAGGGCGAGGTTGCTAGCCGCGATATCGCCGAGTTTAAAGCGCGCGGATTTAACTTCGCTACGCTTTGCCACTGATGCAAAATTTGCTCTTAATCGGGTGCGGCGGATTTTTGGGGTCGGTTTGTAGAGCTGTTTTAAGCGGCGCGGTCGCTAAATTTTGCCCCGATTTTCCGCTTGCTACTCTTTGCGTCAATGCTCTTGGTAGCTTTTTGATCGGCGTACTACTCTCGTTAAATTTGAGCGAAAATTTAAGGCTCTTTCTAGTCGTCGGCGCGCTCGGCGGTTTTACGACGTTTTCGACGTTTAGCTATGAGACGGTGCGCCTTTTTAACTCGGGACAAAATTTAGCCGCATTTTTAAACGCGTTTTTTAGCGTTTCTGTTTGCCTCGGGTTTTGTTATCTAGGCGCCGTTATTCGCTGAAATCTAAATTTTACGCACCGAGACCCGCATCTTTAAGGTGCTAAATTTGGCGTTGCAATTTACTATAAAGGGCTTGGAACTTAGATCGCGCTCTGCATACGGTTGCGAGCGTTTTGGCTTATTTAATCTGCGCTGCGCCCGATTTTTCGAGGGTTTTCCCGCTAAATTTAAAATTTTTACAATTTTTTTTCTTTTTCCCTAAAGTTTTTTTGATTTCGTCCGATATAGTTTTTGAACGACAAGAAGTCGTAATTAAACTTAAAAGGATTTACAATGAGTTTTCGTATTAACACGAATGTAAACGCTCTAAACACACACGCAAACGCAGTCGGTAACAACCGCAACCTTTCTCTTTCTTTGGGTAAACTTAGCTCAGGTCTAAGAATCCAAACTGCAGCAGACGACGCTTCCGGTCTTGCTATCGCCGATAGCCTTCGCTCTCAAGCCAGCGCACTTGGTCAAGCTATCAACAACGGTAACGATGCTATCGGTATCATCCAGGTAGCCGATAAAGCTATGGACGAGCAGCTAAAAATTCTTGATACTATCAAGGTAAAAGCTACTCAATCAGCCCAGGACGGTCAAACAAGCGATTCTCGTCAAGCTTTGCAAGCCGATATCGTTCGCCTAATGGAAGAGCTAGATAACATCGGTAATACTACGTCTTTCAACGGTCAGCAGCTACTAAACGGAACATTCTCTAACAAAGAATTCCAAATCGGCGCTTACTCAAACCAAACCGTTAAGGCTTCTATCGGCGCTACTACGTCAGACAAGATCGGTCTAACGAGATTTGAGAGTTCAAAACTATTAACGCTTGCGAATGCTCTTTCTAAAGCTTCTTTAAACGTCGTCGATATGAAATTTTTAAACGTAGACGGCGTAAACGATGTTGGCGTAGCTAAAGCTAATATAGGATTTGGCTTAGGTCAAGGTATAGGCGCACTAGCTGAAAACATCAATAAAGTAGCGAATAAAACGGGCGTTAGAGCTACGTTTGACGTAACTTGGAGAGGTACGGCATCAGTAGCGATACCGGGAGGACTTATCAAGAGCCTTTCTATCAACGGCGTAAAAATAGGCGACCTTGACGTAAAAGCAAACGACAGTAACGGTGCTCTAGTAAACGCTATCAATAAAGTAAAAGACCAAACCGGCGTAGAGGCTTCGGTAGACGCAGAAACAGGAACTATGGTCTTAACTAGCCGCGACGGCCGAGGCATACAAGTAAAAGGTGGCGACCTTTCAAAAGGTCTAGGTAAGGGAACGGCTGCGTTAACCAAAGGTTTCGTAGGTCGTTTGAATCTAGTTCGCTTGGATGGACGCGATATAAAAATCGGCGGAACTACTAAACTTAATCTAAGTAAGGATGCATTTTCTGCAGACGGCGGCCAGCAACAGTCTGTTTCTCTAAGAGACGTTCGCGGCCAAATAGATAAGAAATTAGCTACGGCCATGGGCTTTTCAAGAATGAGTAAGGAGCTAAGCGTAAATCAATCAGCAGGTGTTATGACCTTGCGCGGCGCGATGGCTGTTATGGATATCGCTGAATCTGCTCAAAAAACTCTTGATCAGATCCGCTCTGACCTAGGTTCTGTTCAAAATCAGCTTGTCGCAACCGTAAACAACATCACGGTTACTCAAGTAAACGTAAAATCAGCCGAATCTCAAATCAGAGACGTTGATTTTGCTAGCGAGAGCGCAAACTTCTCTAAGTTTAACATCCTTGCTCAATCAGGAAGTTACGCTATGAGCCAAGCTAACTCCGTTCAGCAAAATGTCTTGAGACTACTCCAGTAGTCGAAAGCATTTCTACGCGAAGCGGGGGCAACCCCGCGTAGCATAAATTTATACGAGTCTCTAGCCTAACAAATTTACTTACGGCTAGGGGCTTTGCTTATGATTTTGGGTTAAGATAGCCTTAATCAAATCTCTTCAAATAAGTTTGTCTAAAGGCGAGAGCCTTTTTTAAAAGTGAATTTTAGCCGGGTGTGCGCTCGGCTATTTTACTCTCGGTATTTGCCGTAAATTTTAAAGCCTAAATCCTAAAATTTAATCCAAAGCAGTCTTCTTGATTAGCGCAAATTTATCAAACCGTAACGAAGCTTAAGCTATAATCGCGCATTTTTAGAAAGGATAAATTTGCAAACCGACGGACTAAGTATTCTTATCGTTCTAGCTCTTATCGTTTTTTCATCGCCGTATTTTTCTAAAATTTTACGCATTCCTATTGCACCCGTGGAGATTATTTTGGGCGCGCTTGCAGGATACATAGGGCTCATAGGTCATAATGAAATGTTTAAAATCGTGAGCGAAGTGGGATTTTTTTATCTGATGTTTTTGGCCGGCACCGAGGTTGATTTAAAGATATTTTTTACCACCGATAAGAAAATTTTAAAGCTCGGACTCTTATATATCGCTATTCTTTACGCGCTTTCAGCATTTACTACCTTTGCGTTTAATATCGACAAGCTATTTATTTTGATAATTCCTTTGATGAGCGTGGGGATGATTTTTACTCTTTTTAAAGAGTACGGCAAGGATAAAGA
>CAUPYN010000083.1:0-8141 GCA_963515575.1 uncultured Campylobacter sp. | reverse complement strand
GTATCGCGATGGCCATAACGCTACAAAATCAAAAAAATGCGTTAGAAACGGCCGAAAAAACTAAGAAATTCGCAAATGATATGATTTTAGCCAACGCGCAAAGGCTAAATACGCAAGCAAGCGAAATCTACAAGATGTCGGGCGATGCGACGCTGGATATAGAGACGCTAAAGCAAGCTTTTAGCCAGATAGAAGAGGCCATGGGCAAGATAAATACGTTTAAAGCCAAGGCTGTAGAAAAAATCAAAACCGAAGTAACGGCGCTAAAAGAAGTAACGGCAAAACTCGAAAACAAAATCCAAGAGTCGCAAAAAGCGCAAGAGTTTAAAACTTCTTTTTTCATGGACTTGTGAGACTTAGATGATTGATCCGAACATAAAGAAAAAACGAGAATTTACGATCTACCTTACCGCCTTGATCGTTATTTTGCCTTTTGTTTTTCTGTACCTAAAATATGCAGACAAGGAGCCTGAAAGCTTAGCGCAAAACATTACGGTCGCGCGACCGCAGACGCAAACAAAGCAACAAGCGCCCGCAAAGCCGGAAAATGAGACTAAACCTCAAATTTCACAAGATGCCGATAAAGTTAGCGGCAACGACGACATAACAATATACAAAAAAGACCTCATAAACAACTCCGTCCAATTACCGTTTGAAGTGCGCGACATGATGGTATCTCACGACAAAAAAAGACTCTATACTCTAGGGCACGACAGGGACGGCATAAGCGTGATAGATATATCAAATTTAGACCATATAAAGCTGCTTGGGCTTTTTTACTTTCCCGAGGCAAAATACTTCGTAGAAAACATCCAAGCCGCCGAGTCGAACGACGGTAAAAGCTTATACTTGGTAAGTCCGAATTTAGGCATTTTGCGTTTTGACGTTACGGATCCTCAAAATATAAAAGTAGCGGCTCAATTTGACGCTAAAGGCTACTCTAAAATCAAATTAAGCCAAAATGGCAAACTAGCATACGTAAAAGCTAAAAACGGCATGGTCATCCTAGATATTTCCACTGACAACATGAAAAAAATAGGCGAATTTATAAGTATGGAAACTTTTAATCCGATAGAAAAAGGCGATATAGCGATATACTCGGACAAATACGTTTTTATGTCCGATTTTTCGGGACTTCACACGCTTGACGTAAGCGATCCGAAAAGCATAAAAGAGGTTTATAAACAAGAGGACTTTAAAGTCGCTATAAATTTACAAATTTCTCCGGACAAAAAATATCTATACGCAAACGAGATTCAAAATTTTAGAGTATACGGCATCAACGATATAAGCGATATCGAGCATCTAAAAGACTATATCGTTAGCAATAGAGCTTATACTTTTGATATCGGCAGCGACGGTAAAATAGCATACGTATCCAGAAGCAAAGACGGCAGGGACGATACCGTTTTGCCTAGTATCGACGTCGTAGATATCTCTAGTAAATTTCAGTCTAAGCGCCTAAAAAGTTACTATACGCCTGAAATCGACACCGTAAATGTAGCGCTACCTTTAGACGAACGCCGCATTATCGTGTCTTTGATGGTTAAATTTAGAGGCTTTATAAGCGTAATTAACAACGATGCGAATGCTTTGATGAAAAAAACGGCAAAAAATGAAGTAAAAATCAAAGAACCCCAGGACTCCGGTAGAGCCATAGACAAATCAAAGCCCATTTGGGATTTACCATTTTCGCAAAACGGTTTTGCCTCCGTCAGCATGGCGGTGCCTACGGAAGACGGATATATATTAGCCGGAGAGCACGAGCAAGCAAGGACGCCTGATCTTTTTATGAAGATAGATAAAGACGGACGCGAAATTTGGAGAAAAGTAGTCGATAAAAACTATCTAGGAACAGCCCGACTAATAGCGGCTCAAATGCAAAGCTACTACGTAATAGGAAACGAAAAAACAACCTACGTCATAGACAAAGTAACAAACGAAATCTCAAACAAACTTCCATATCCGTTAAAGCACGTAGCGCCGACGGATAATGACGAATTTATAGCTTGCGACTACTCAAATAATGTATTTAGAATGGATAAAAACGCAAAGATAATCTGGACGAAGCAAATCGACGTCTCGCATTTAGATGACGAATTTTATATCAAATACGAATACGACCCAAAAGATCCGACCAAAGCACCGATCCAAAGAGAGATCAAAAAACCCAAAGAAGGGCTTGAAAAGCTTATAAAAACAAAAGACGGAAATTTTATCTTATTTATAAAAGAGCTGGGGTTTTTAAAATTTAGCCCTAGCGGCAAAGCGGTCTTTGATGCCAGAATAGAAACAGACGGATCTTTTAAAGATATGCTCGAGGGCAACGACGGCTCGATTTTGACGCTTTTTAGATCAAAAGATAAATACGATATGGAAACGCTCAAACTCGTAAAACTAAACAGCAACGGCGAGATTATAAAAAAATCGATCGTCCATAACAGCTTGGCGTATTTTCTGGCTTCAGCTTTTACTAAATACAAAGACGGCTATCTAATAAGCATAAGACCGTATGACGAGAAAAAAATACTGCTACTAGAGATAGACGGCAACGGACGCAAGACAGACGAAGCCTACGTGACTGATCTAGGCAACGAAACCCTTTTTTACGAGATGCTAAACGTGACGGATCAAGGAGTGTTGCTGCTAGGAAGCAGGATGTATACTAGACCAAGCCACATGGAATACGTAAAAGATAAAGCCGTAAAATTCTCGGATAAATACGTCAAAGAAGCCTTTATGATAATGGTAAATTTCTACCAAAAACTAAGCGAGCAGAATTTAGACCTTAAAGATAGAAAATAACCGCCTGATTTTGCGGGCAAATTTAATAGCCGTTAAACAAACGGAGCGGTAAATAAGGTGCCTTGAGCGCCAAGGGATGAGTGGCGCGACTGCAAAATCCCAGAATAATCTTTGCAAATACGGCATAAATTTGAATATTTTAATTGCAGAAAAAGCACAATCCCTAACGCGCGAGCAAATGCAAAGCGCAGGTTATAGTCGCGATATCCGTTACGTTTCGATAAAGTAATGTCCGCGCGGTTTTGCGCATAAATTTTACATGGCACGAAAACGAATGCGAATATAACAAGCGCAAGTACGTTTTTGATTCGGCAGTTATTAAATTTACGGCTAAAAGCTCGAAGCGGCTAAATTTATGCGGCTAAATATTTAAATTTAAGCCCCAAAACCTTTAAATTTACGGTTAGTTTGCAGTTTTCGCAGTCGCCAGCTCTCACTCAAACGCCCTATAATGCGCCTCGTCGGCAAACTCCAGCATCTCCTTGTCGCCCCTGCTGTCGCCGTATGCGATCACGCGCTCAAAAGCGTCCGTGTCGTACGACTCGCGCACGCGGCGCACCTTCTCCGCGCCGTAGCAGTTGGCGCCGTCGATCTCGCCCGTTATTATGCCGCCTTTTTTCTTGATGCGAGTGCCTAGTAGCTCGAGCCCCTGCGCCCGGCACCACGGAGCTAGCCAGTCCTCGAGCGACGCCGTTACGATCACGACCTTGTCGCCATTTGCTTTATACTCGGCGATCTTTGCCATCGCGGAAAATTTCACGATATCTTCGATGTGCGTGTTTGAGTATTTTTTGCAAATTTGAGCGAATTTATCCGCGCTCATGCCAGCAAAAAAGTATGTCATCAGCCGCCTACGAGCGTAGTTGTTGCTACAAATTTTTAGCTTATAGCCGATCAAAACGGGCGAAAGCCAAAAAATCCCCCTAAAAAATTTCTTAAATCCCACGACGTAAGCGATAAACTCGAGTAGCGAGTCGTCGCGCGTGATCGTCCCGTCAAAGTCGAATAAAACCAGATTCATCTTCGTCTCAAATTTTAAATTTGCGCGATTATACCGCGCTAGCGTTAAGGGACGGCAAATTTAGCCAGGTTTTGCCCGTAAATTTGCTTTCTCTTTTACGCTCCGAGCTTAGCGCCCAAATTTTCTATCAAGGCTTTTTAACACGTACTTTATGAGCTCAAGCCCCTTTGAGCGGTGCGAGATTTTTAGCTTTGTGACGTCGTCTAGCTCGCCCAGAGTCTGCGTAAAACCCTTGGGGATAAAGAGGCTGTCGTAGCCAAAGCCGTTGCTACCGCGCTCTTCGTCGATTGCCGTGCCGTGCATAAAGCCGTGCGCCGTAAAGTCGCCTAAATTTGAGATAACCGCGATACAAGCGGTGTAAAACGCGGGCGAACTAGTCAAATTTAGCGCTTTTAGCTCCGAGATCAGCTTAGCGCGGTTGCTAGCATCGGTCGCGCTTTTGCCCGTTATCTGCCCGCGTTCGTTCATATCGCTAAATCTCGCCGAGTAAATCCCGGGCCTGCCGCCAAGAGCGTCCACGCTGATGCCGCTATCGTCGCTTAGCGCGATAAACTCGTCCGCCAAATTTAGCTCACGCAATTTAGCGTGCACGGCGCGAGCTTTGATTAGCGCGTTTGCGGCGAAAGTCGCGCCGTCCTCGGCGATCTCAAACGGCTCGCAAATTTCGCGTAGCGCGTAAATTTCGTAATCTTTTAAAAAATCTTTTATTTCGCGTACTTTGTCGGAGTTGGATGTCGCTAAAACTATTTTCAAAATTTTTCCTTTTTTCGGCTTCTCTTGCGCGCCTTTAAATGAGCTAGAAATTTCCTCCCTCGATGAACTATATGTTCTATCTTCGGTCGGAAATTTCGTCGCAACATTTAAATTCATCGCAAGATAACTTTGCCGATTTTTTAAATTTACCGCTCACATTTTATCAAATTCGGCTTTAATTTACGTATTATCAAAATTCGGGTAAAATCACTCCTTTTAAAAAAGGAAATTTATGATAGTAAAAAGCGCTTTGCCTCTATCTTTTATCATCGGCAGCAGGTTTTTCGGGCTCTTTATCATTTTGCCAGTTATCAGCGTCTACGCGCTCGAGCTTGAGGGTGCGACCGAGTTTTTAGTGGGCGTTCTTATCGGCGTTTACGCGATTTCACAGATCGCGTTTCAGGTGGTTTTCGGCTATATTTCAGACCGCTTCGGGCGTAAAAACTCGATGCTAGCGGGCCTACTCGTCTTTATCGCCGGAGCTGCTATCTGCGCGGTCGCTACCGATATCTACACGATGATTTTGGGTAGATTTATCCAGGGCGCGGGCGCGATAGGAGCGGTTGCTACGGCATTTATGAGCGATATGACTAAAGAAGAAGTTCGCGGACACGCGATGGCGATGATGGGCGCGTTTATCGGACTTAGCTTTACGCTTTCGATGATTCTTTCTCCGATCCTTAGCCACAGATACGGGCTTTCAAGCCTCTTTTACCTCTCGATCGCGGTTACGGTTGTTTGTATCGTACTTTTATACACGGCCGTGGGTAAAGAGCCTAAAATCGCGCATTCTCAGGCCAAAACCCCCGCGCTAAAGCTGCTTTCAAATAGAAATTTGCTCCTGATGAACGTTAGCAATTTCATGCAAAAAATGCTAATGTCGGCGGCTTTTATCATCATTCCTATCGCCGTCGTGCGCTACTTTGGCATGCAAAAAAGCGATCTAAGCGGGATTTACGCCGTCGCTACGGCATTTGGCTTTATCGCTATGGGCGTAGGAGGCGCGGTGGGCGAAACAAGGCGCATCACAAAGCAAATTTTAATCATCGGCGTATCGCTTTTCGTCGCTAGCTACGGGCTTTTCGCACTCTCGCTCGGACACAAGCCGCTATTTTACGCAGGCGTGATTATATTTTTTATCGGATTTAACCTGCACGAGCCGATCTTGCAATCAATGGCGTCCAAATTTAGCAAAGTTAGCCAAAAAGGCGCGGCTCTAGGCATCTTTAACTCGTTTGGCTACATGGGAAATTTTATCGGCGGCATCGGAGGCGGAGCGGTGCTTAACTTTTACGGCCTAGACGCGCTAGCTGCCATAGTTACCGCGCTTTGCATAGCGTGGCTAGTCTCGCTAAAGTGGCTAGATAACCCCAATATCTTTAAAAACATCTACCTACCTGCGGACGTAAATGCCGATATGGCCGAGATCGAAAAGCAAAAAGGCGTCGTAGAATGCTACAAAAACGCGCAAAATTTAGTCGTTAAATTTAACTCCAAGCTAACAAACGAAGCGGAAATAAAGCGGTTTTTAGGCATTTAGCGAGTTTGCGGACGGAGCAAATTTAAAAAATCGTCCGCGCCCGGCGACTAAATTTGCGGCTTGATCGGCGTTTTAAATGCAAGGGCGCAAAACGCGCAAATTTAGCGGGTTTTTAGCTATTTTTAAATACCATTATCAAAATTATCAAAATCTAATCCCAAAAAGGACTAAAATGAGCGATCTAAAAAAACGCATAGACGAGCTTTTCGAGGATAAAAAGATGTCCGTTTACGACGCGGCTAAACAACTAAACGTACGCGAATACGATATCTTACAGTACCGCGGCGATGACGAATTTAAGCTAGTCGGCGCAGAAAATTTGATGAAAATTTTCGAAGAAATCAGCACTTGGGGCGAGATGCTTTTTATCAAAAATACGCCCGAGTTTATCATCGAGATCAAAGTGAACGTACCTATGCCTAAAAAAGCAAGAGGATTTTTGAATTTCACCGATAAAACAGGCTTTTTGGGCGGTCACCTCAAGGAAGAATCTATCGCGAGTATTGGCTTTGTGAGCACTAAATTTATGGGATTTCTCGGACACAGCCTGCACTTTTACGACGCGGATCATAACGTGATCTTTAAGCTTTTCGTAAATCGCAACGAAAAAATGAAACTAGACGAAGCGCAAGAGCAAAAGTTCCTAGCGCTAAAAAACAGCTTTTGATTTTAGCTAGCTTTACCGCGCGTAAATTTTAAGGTTTTATGATGGCTAAAATTTGCAAAATTTACGACGTTTTGATAATCGGAGCGGGCACGGCAGGGCTATTTTTGGCGGCGAATTTACGCGGTAAAAGCGTCGCCTTACTCGAGAAAAACGCAACTCCCGGCAAGAAAATCCTAGCTAGCGGCGGAGGCAGGTGCAACGTCACAAACCGCCGCGTAGACGCGTCAAACTACCTCGGTGACGCAAATTTCGTCAAAAATATCCTAAATAATCTAGGCTTCAAAGACGTTTTAAAATTTTTTTGCGACCTAAAATTTAACGAGCAAAAGCAAAATCAATTTTTCTGTGATAGCGGCGCAAAGGACGTTTTGGGCGTGCTTTTAAAACGCGCCAGACAAAGCGGAGCGCAAATATTTTGCAACACTTGCGTAAAGGGCGCTAGAAAAATTTTGGCCAATGGAAACGGAGAAATTTTAGACATTTCTCCCGCGCAAAATCGCGATGAAAATTTGACGGATTTTGAGACGAAATTTGATCGCTGCGAGCAAAATTTAAACGAAATTTTTGAAGTTGTCGCCGAAAACGGAGATAAATTTTACGCCCAAAATCTCGTCGTAGCTAGCGGCGGCCTAAGCTACAAAAGCCTAGGCGCAAGCGACGTCGGCTACGAAATAGCGCAAAGCTTTGGCATCAAAGTCATCCCGCCAGCTCCCGCGCTCGTTGGATTTACCGTGCAAAAAGAGGAGTTTTGGTTTAAGAATCTAAGCGGAGTTTGCTTTCCGGCGCAGATTTTGCTGGAACGAGCGCCGCAAAAAAGCGGCGGCGAGAGCAAATCCTACTCGCAAAGTAAAAGCGGCGACGCGGATGTGAGCGCGGATAAATTTAGCGTGCGCCGAGAAATTATCGGCGCAAATTTAAAGCAGCCAAGCGATAAGCCCGCGCCCTTGCAAACGAATGATTTAAATTCGCAAAAAGCCGTAACGTTTGCTACGCCAAGACAAAACGGCGAAATTGAGCTAAATTTAACCGCAAACGAAGCGCCTTTGGATAAAAACCGAGAATTTTACGAGTCGGACGATAAATTTAGCGCCTCGCAAGAAATAGAATTTAACGGCGGCGAAATTTTAAACGGCGATGCAAAAGCCTGGAAATCTAGTCAAAAAAAGCGGATTGAAATCGCGGGCGACGTACTTTTCACGCATAAAGGTATAAGCGGCCCGGCCGTGCTAAACGCTTCACTTTTTTGGCAAAAAGGCTTGATTGCGATAAATTTTTGCCCGAATTTTAGCATCGAAACCGCGCAAAAAAGCAAAAAACAGCTTAGCACCGTCCTGCCGCTACCGCGCCGTTTTACG
>CAUPYN010000082.1:0-8281 GCA_963515575.1 uncultured Campylobacter sp. | reverse complement strand
CTCCATGCCCGTAGCTTGAGCCGCGATAGCGTAGTATCTAAATAAAGCTAACATCGCGCACTTTAGCAAAACGCCAGAAAGCAGAGCCGAAATCGGAGCGGGGCCTTGGGCGTGAACGTCGGGAAGCCAGGTGTGCGTAGGGGCTAGACCCGCTTTGGTGCCAAATCCGATTAGAGCGAAGATAAATATAAGCTTGGCGACGTCGGGGCTTAAATTTTTAGCGTTTGCCATTATGCCCGTCCACAGCATCGCAGCCTCGCCGTCTTTTATCTCCGCAAAGGTCGCAGAGTAAAGAAGTACGGTCGCATAAAGCGCGAACGCTAGGCCGATAGAGCAAAGGACTATGTATTTATAACCGCTCTCAGTTGATTTTTGATCTTTTAGGATCGCGACTAGAAACACCGATGAAAGCGTAGTAGCCTCGATCGCGGCCCACATAAAGGCAACGTTGTTACAGATGACGCTTAAGCTCATCGTAAAGATAAATACGTGGCTAAGCGCGTAGTATTTCTTAAGCGCGCTTAAATTTATATGTCCCTCTTCAAGCTCCCATCTCATATAGTGGGTCGCGTATAAATTTACGAGTAGGCCGGTAACCGCGATAAGTATCAAAAATACGCAGCCAAGGCTGTCTAAAAACAAAAATTTATCGTGCGCGTAAAACGTACCGCCGGTTAAAACCTTGCTTACGTTAAATAGCAAGGCTAAAGACGTAACTGCGCTAACTGCTACGTGAAGCAAACTCAAAAAAGCGTAATTTTTCGGAGAGAAAAATAGCAGTATCGCTCCAAGAAGCGGTAAAATTAATATCAAAGTTAAACTATCCATCTCTATCCCCTTAAATTCGTAGCCTTAGACGTGTCAAGGCTGCCGTATGCTTTATAAAATCTAATCGCTAAAACGCTCATAATGATAACCGCAAAAATCGCATCGGTTAAAATTCCAAGCTCGACAAGCTCGTTTGAGTTGTAAGCCATAAGCGCTAGGCTTAGATGTATGCCGTTTTCAAAAAGGCAATAAGCTAAAATTTGCTTGATAAACGAGTTTCTAAGCATAAAGCCAAAAACCCCCATCATAAATACGCAAACCGCCGCTAGTAGCATTATCTTTTCTTTAATAAGCGAAAACTCCAAAAATATCGGATTAATACTCATCGCTAAAGCCAAACTAAAACCCATCGCTATAACGGGGCTCACGAAAAAGCCGCCTACAGGCTCGTCTTCGTGCACGACGCCAAGATTTTTAATAAGCCAAAGCAAGATAGCAGGCACGAATAAAACCTTCGTAAAAAACGCCACGACCGCCCACGTAGATAGTTGTTCGGCGTTAAATTTAGACGACAAAGTAAAAAATATCCCGACTAATAGTAGCGTCTGGACTCCGTAAACTATGACGGATAGCTTTAGGCTTCTTAGCCCGAAAACCGCCAAAGACGTTACCATCATACAGATAGCCAAAGTATCTAAAATATTCATCTCACACCCCCACGACGTAAAGCGTCAAAGCCGCAAAAGATATAGCTAGAGCAGCTAGAGCGTTTTTACGTAAGCTCGAAGTCATCTGGAATCTAGGTCCGAAGTTATCTATAAATACGGCCGCTACGTAAAACACTCCCGTTTTTAAGACGAAGATTATCACCGCTAAAAACGGATTACTAAAATTCCACGGCTCGAAAATCGAAAGGAAAAGTCCGATCATCGCAAATTGTTTTAAGATAAGCGAAGCCTGAACTAGGCCTAGATCAGAGCCTGCGTATTCGCCCAGCAAGCCTTCTTGCAACTCCTGCTCAGCCTCTGCTAGGTCAAAAGGCTTTCTGCCGGTTTCAACGTATATGCACCACAAAAACGCTATCGAAGCAACCGCAAAACTTGGGATCTGATATCCGATCTGGCCGCTTTTTACCATTGATTGGATTTCTACTAAATTTGACGTTCCGGCTGCAAGCATAACGACGATTAGGCACATTATCATCACCGGCTCTACGTAGACGGCTAGCATCTGCTCTCTACCGCCGCCGGTAGCCGCAAACGGGTTGCCGCTATCCATAGAAGCAGCGCCAAAAACAAAGCGAAGTAGTGCGCCTAGGTAAAGAATCACGAAAATATCGGAGTATGCTCCAAAAATCGTGCTTTTACTATAAGTAATAGGAATAGCCGCCAGTATCGCCGCCGAAGTAGCAAACAAGAAAAACGGAGCCTGCCTAAATACCCAGTGAGAGCATGCAGGCACGGTTCTACCGCGTCTAAATAGCTTTATGATGTCGCGATACGTCTGGAAAAAATCGCTACCTTGTTTTGATTGCAGTTTGGCTCTTAGTTTCCTAGCCATACCGTCAAACAAGGGCGCAACCAAGACGATGACGACGACTTGAAATATCATCAAAAGTATAGTCTGTAAAATTTCCATCTCACGCCCCCTATATCAAAAAGTAGCTAACCGCTAGTATCGCGCAAAGATATATGAGGATATATAGCGCGTAAACGTTGGTGTAGCCGCTTTGCATTATGCCTATTTTATCGGCGACCTTTTCGGTAAATTTAATCACCGGCTCGTAAAATAGTCCCCACCAGATATCTTTTGGATGGTTGTGGTATTCGACCGGGTTAAAATAGCCCTTGGTTACGACTTTTCTCTCGCCTTTAAACAGCCAGTTCATTATGCGTCTTAGATCACCGGTGAAAGGACCGCCCGTCATTTGCATGCGAGAGCTGTACTTAAATCCGCAAGCCCAAGGATCGGTCTCGCGAGGTTTCTCGCGGTTTGCTTTCATCACGGCTAAGATTGCAAAAGGCAAAACCATAGTAGAACATAAGATGATAGCGATTAACGGAGTAGAAACTACGCTGCCTAAATTTGATGTCAAATTTATACCGTGGCTAGCTACGTAACCGCCTGCGCCGCCTATGGAATTTACGGCCGTTTGGATGTAGCCGACGACCACGTTAGCTCCTATGCCAAAGCCTATACAGCCGATCATTAGCACGATCATGCCAAGCACCATAAATATCGGGCTTTCTTTTGCATTTTCCCAAATTTTCTGATCTCTTGGAGTTCCCGCAAAGATTACTGCGTAAAGCTTAAGGTGCATGCCGACTAACACGCCCGTAAGCGCTAAAGCGACGACTGAAAGCGTAAAGGCGTATCTAGTAAAGATGCCGTGCTCTAGCGCGCCTTGAAGCATGCCTTGATATGTAAACCACTCTGATACGAAGCCGTTAACCGGAGGAAGCGCTGCGATACCCATGATACCGATAAACATGCCAACAGACGTCCAAGGCATCTTTTTAGCTAAGCCGCCTAGCACGTCCATATCGCGAGTGTGCGTAGCATGCAAAACCGAACCAGCGCAAAGAAACAAAAGTCCTTTAAATATCGCGTGGTTAACCACGTGATAGCATCCGGCTAAAAATCCGATCGCGGCAAGCGTCGTATTTCCGGCGGCCAGACCGTACAAACCGGTGCCAAGGCCAAGCAAGATAATGCCGATATTTTCAACCGAGTGATAGGCAAGAAGCGCTTTGTAGTCGTGCTGACAAAGAGCGTAAAGAACGCCAAAAAGCGAACTAGCGGCACCCAAAATCAAAACCGTCAAACCAAAGTAAATGCTTAAAGGCAAGAAAAGCGTAAATTTAACTAGAGTAAATAGCGCAACCTTTATCATTACGCCGCTCATTAGAGCAGAGACGTTTGAAGGAGCGGCCGGGTGAGCCATCGGTAGCCATACGTGAAACGGCCACATACCGGCCTTGCTACCAAAACCGACCAAAAATAATATAAACACGACGACGCTAGCCGCAGTCGGCATATTTAGGTGGGCAAATTTGCTAAACTCGGCGCTGCCGGCGTAGTGAGCCATTATTAGCAGTCCGCAAGTGATACAAAACGCGCCGACTTGAGCTATGCCAAGATACACCATCACCGCTTTTAGCGTGCCTTTGCCGTCGTTTACGAGGATGAGGAAAGACGAGATAAGCGTCATAAGCTCCCACAAAACGATGAAGCAAAATACGTTATTTGCGCTGATAACTAGAAGCATCGAAAGGATGAAAAGGTTGAACAAACAGGCGAAAACGCCGACGTTTGCTTTTTTGATGTATTCCTCCGCGTAGCTCATGCCGTAGACGCTGCTAGCAAAGCCGATAAAGACGACTACGAAGCTAAAGAAATTTCCAAGCGGAGTTAGCTCGAATTTAGGCGCGTATAAAAAGTCTCCGCCTAGAGCGAAGCCTTGGGTGACGCCCATATGCGCCACAAAGTAGCAAAGCGCGTAAAAACAGCTGATAGCGCTTAATCCAAAGCCGATTTTGACGGCTGATTTTTGCGCGCCGTAGAGCAGGATGCTAACAGCGGCGCTAACTAAGAAAAGTAGATAAACGCCTACCATCTCGCACCCCCTTGTGCGCCGCTATTTTCGTCGTTCATAGCGCGCGAATTTGACGCCGCTTGCTCTCTTGCTTGCTCGCTAGGAGTTTTGTCAAGCTCCTTGATGACGATGACGTCGCCCTCGCCGTCCACGTCCTGAGCGCCGATATCGGCTAAAACGTGAGGTTCTTTTAAATTTCCGCTTCCGCGTAAAATTTTATCGACGAAAGCCTGAGCGGCTTCTTGTTCGATCTTGTTGCCAAGCTTGTGATGGCTGTGCAAAGGATCGACCATGATGATCGCGCTGGTCGGACAAACCTCGACGCACGCAGGGCCGTTTTCGCGCCCAAAGCACATATCGCATTTGATAGCGGTATTTTTCGCGCCCGCCTGGCTCTCGATCTCGAGGTAGTATTTCGGCTCTACCGCGTAATTAACCGACGGCATGAGCTCGGCGCTTGAGCTTATCGCACCGTAAGGGCAAGCGATAGTGCAGAGTTTGCAGCCTATACATATCTCCTCGTGAAGCTCGATGTAGTTATCGTCAAACCTTAGCGCCCCGGTAGGGCACACGTTCGCGCAAGGACCGTCATCGCACTGGCGACACTGCGTCGGCATGACGCCCTTTGCCTGGCGCAATACCGTTAGCCTGGCCTTTGAGAGCTTGCCGCGCTCATAGGCGCTACGGAAACATGCCGCCATGCAAGTAGCGCAACCGATACAACGTTTGTAATCGGCGATCACAAATTTATGTCGTTTCATAAATTCTCCCTTCTACTTGTTTTTTGATTCTTGATTACTCTTAAATCTTGAAGCAATTTTATTACTTTTAAAAATTTATTTCCGTCATCTGTCTGACGAATTTTGTATTTTTTAGATTAATTTTTATGAATTATTTATTTTTAAGTTTATTTTTAAATTTACGGTAATATAGGCTTTATTTTAAACTTATGCGAATATAAAAATATTACGTGCGAACTATTAGGTACTAAAAGAGAGCATTTTAGTCCTAAAATATTTTAAAAAGCTTAAGTAAAAATTTAAGTATAAATTTTAAAAGTTTGGCTCTTACGAATTTAAACTCGTAATAACTAGTACTCAATTTACTCCTCTTAGGTTTGCAATCCGCATTGATTAAATTTACGTTCGCCAAAGCCGCCCCAAAACGCCCAGCCTAAGATAAATTCGCTATTTTAATCGGTAAATTTGCGTGATTTTTATCTGTTTTTAGATAAAATCCGCCAAAAATTTAAAGGTAAATTTAATGCAAGAATATGACATCATCGTCGTCGGAGGCGGTCACGCGGGTATCGAAGCTAGCCTAGCTCCCGCGAGAATGGGCAAAAAAACCCTGCTAATCACCATCCTAGCCGAGCAAATCGGCGCGACTAGCTGTAATCCCGCAGTGGGCGGCCTAGCCAAAGGCCATCTGGTAAAAGAACTCGACGCGCTGGGCGGGCAGATGGGGCTAACGACCGATGCCGTAGGCATACAGTTTCGCGTGCTAAACGAGAGCAAAGGCCCCGCCGTTCGCGGCAGCCGCGCTCAAATCGACATGGATCGCTACCGCGTCTATATGCGAAATTTACTGCTAAATACGCCAAATCTCGACGTTACGCAAGAAATCGCGACGCAAATTTTGACGCAAAACGGGCAAATCTCGGGCGTAAAAACCCACCTCGGCAACGAGTATAAAACAAGCAAACTCATCATCACGACCGGCACTTTTTTAAACGGGCTAATTCACGTCGGATTTAATAAACTACAAGCCGGCCGCGTGGGCGAGTTTAGCTCGGTAAATTTAAGCCAAAGCCTAAGAGATCACGGCTTTACGCTAGGACGGCTAAAAACGGGAACATGCCCCCGCGTGGACGCTAAAAGCATAGATTTTAGCACGCTTGAAGTCCAAGACGGCGACGCAAATCCCGTCCCGTTTAGCTTCCGCACTCAGGACTTCTCGCCTACGCAGCTGCCCTGCTATATCGCATACACGAACGAGACCACGCACGAGATTATCCGCTCGAATTTCGACAAAGCGCCGCTTTTTACGGGACAGATAGAAGGCGTGGGGCCTCGCTACTGCCCGAGCATCGAGGATAAGATAAATAGATTCGGCGACCGCGACAGGCATCATCTTTTTATCGAGCCGCAGACGGCTAGCGCGACGGAGTACTACATCAACGGCTTTTCTACGAGCCTGCCTTACGACGTGCAAGTAGCGATGCTACGCTCGGTCAAGGGCTTTGAAAACGCGCGTATCGTGCGCCACGGCTACGCGATCGAGTACGACTACGCGCCGCCTACGCAGCTAAAACACAGCCTGGAAACCAAGCTCGTCGGCGGGCTGTATTTCGCTGGCCAGATCAACGGTACCACGGGCTACGAAGAGGCCGCCGCGCAGGGGCTGATGGCGGGCATAAACGCAGCTCTCGCGCTTGAGGGCAAAGAGCCGCTCGTGCTGCGCCGCGACGAAGCGTACATCGGCGTTTTGATCGACGATCTAGTCACCAAAGGCACGAAAGAGCCCTACCGCATGTTTACCTCGCGCGCCGAGTACAGGCTACTGCTGCGCGAAGATAACGCCGTGCTGCGCCTTAGCGGCTATGGGCGGCAGCTTGGGCTAATAGACGCTAAAACGTACGCCAGAGTCGAGAAAATCCGCGAAAATTTAGCGCGCGGGCTAGCGTATCTAAACCAGACCGTAATCACGCCCTCAAAGCAAAATTTAGCCCTTTTAGAAAGCCTGGGCGAGGATATAATCAGCCAAAACGTAAGCCTGCAAAAAATCGTAGCGCGCAAGAGCTTCACGCGCGAAAAACTGCAAAATTTAGACGAAATTTTCGCCGGCATGGACGAGGCGAGCTTGGAGCAAATTTTAGTCGAGGCGAAGTATCAGCACTACATCGCCGAGCAAAAAAGCCAAATAGAGCGCATGAAAGATATGCTGCAAGTACGTATCCCAGAGGGCTTTAGCTTCCGCGGTATCAGCGGGCTAAGCAACGAAGTGGTAGAAAAGCTAGAAACCTTTAATCCTCCTACGCTTTTTGCCGCCAGCGAGATTAGCGGTATCACGCCCGCGGCGATAGATATTTTGCACATCTATATAAAGATGAACGCTAAGGAGCCGCGATAAGCCGCGATAAAATGCTATTTAATAAGGATGAGCGTTAAATTTGGGGCTAAATTTAACGCTTCGCCTTTTTTGCGTTTTAATTTTACGAACCCGTCAAATTTAATCGTATCTGCTAATCTCTATCAAATTTCCGTCCGGGTCGCGCACATAGATTGAGCTTATCGCTCCAAGCGCGCCCGTTCGCGGCACCACACCCTGCTCTACGGCGATACCCGCAGCCTCCAGCTCCTCTAAAACCGACTCAAGCGGCGTATCGGTAATCAAGCAAATATCGCCCGTTCCGACGTTTGCGTTTAGGGCGTTTGGCAAAATTTCCTCGCCTTTTACGTGCAAATTTATCTTTTGCGAGCCGAAGGCCAGAGCCTTGCGTCCGTTTGCGAAATCAACCTCGCGCATACCCAGTACTCGCACGTAAAAATCAAGCGTCCGTTGTAAATTTGCCACCGTTAAAACGATGTGATCAATCGAAGTGATACGCATAAATTCTCCTTTTAAATCAAATTTTACCAAGCATTGCCCGCTAAAAACGGCAAATTTGACGGCGCAAATTTAAAGCCGCTCGGCATTAAATTTTGCGGCGCGGGTAAATCAAGCAGAATAAAACCAAATTTAAATTTAGCTGACCCGCGAAGCGTCAAATTTAATCGCCCAAGCCCGATTGCTCCCAAATTTTATCCACAAAAGCCTCAAAAAGGCAAAATAGTAAATGATTTTTTAAAAAATAATTTAAATATCTAAACTATTTGCAGGAAAAATAAAATTTTAATTTTCATAAGAGTATAATTG
>CAUPYN010000081.1:0-8331 GCA_963515575.1 uncultured Campylobacter sp. | reverse complement strand
GACTATATTTTTTCATTAAAGAGACCTATCCCGACTTAAACGTCGGTATCGCGACCGTTTATAGAACGCTAAATTTACTCGAGGAAGCCGAGATGGTAACCTCTATCAGCTTCGGCTCGCAAGGGAAAAAATTCGAGCTTGCCACCAAACCTCACCACGACCACATGATATGCCGCAGATGCGGAACAATCATAGAGTTTGAAGATCAAACGATCGAAAAAAGACAATCCAGCATAGCAAAAGAACACGGCTTTAAGTTAACCGGACACATGATGCAGCTTTACGGAGTATGCAAGGAGTGTACTGCCAAAGAGGCAAAGGGCGGCAAGTGATATTTGAAAATCAACTGGAAATCCAAAGGCTAGAGACTGCAAACGAGCTACGAAACTCGGGCATAAATCCCTATCCGCATTTTTTGCGCCGCGATATGGATATAGCTAAATTTAGGCTCAAATTTAAACATATTATTGACACCGAAGAAAAGAGTGCCGAAGGACAGCTAGTAAGCCTCGCCGGACGCGTAAAACTTATCAGAGATGCAGGCAAGGCGATATTTGCCAACATCGAGGATGAGGACGGCAATCTCCAAATTTACTTTAGCAACAAGACGCTTGATCCGGACTGGTTTAAGGTCGTAAAGAAAAATATCGAAGTAGGCGACATCATATATGTGCGCGGATACGCCTTCGTCACGCGAACTGGTGAATTTTCTATGCACGTTAGCGAGCTAACTTTGGCGTCAAAGGCCATTTCGCCGCTTCCGGAGAAATTTCACGGACTAACCGACATCGAGACTAGATACCGCCAAAGATACCTCGATATGATAATGAATCCCGAGGTTAGGGCCGATTTTAAGCGCCGCTCGGTTATCGTTAGCACGATTCGCAGATTTTTCGAGGACAAGGGCTTTTTGGAGGTCGAGACTCCTATGATGCACCCGATACCCGGCGGAGCTAACGCTAAGCCTTTCGTAACGTTTCACAACGCGCTTGGCGTGGAGAGATTTTTGCGTATCGCACCAGAGCTTTATCTAAAGCGGCTCATCGTGGGCGGTTTTGATGCTGTTTATGAGATGAATAGAAATTTCCGCAACGAGGGCATGGATCTAACGCACAACCCCGAATTTACGAGCATCGAGTTTTACTGGGCGTGGCATACTTATCATGATTTGATGGGACTAACCGAGGAGTTATTTAATGTACTTCTTGATAAACTCGATATGCCTAAAATCATCGAATTTGACGGTATGCAGATCGATTTTAGTAAACCGTTTAAACGCATAAGCTACAAAAAAGCGCTCGTAGAAATCGGCGGACTAGACGAAACTATAATTGACGATAAAGATAAAATTTTAGCCAAGCTCAAAGCGGACGGCTTTGAAGCAAACGCTAAGCTTGATTTGGGGCATTTGCAGGCCGAACTTTTCGATAATTACGTAGAGAGCAAACTAACCGATCCAACGTTTATCATCGACTATCCGATCTCTATCAGCCCGCTTTCTCGCAGAAGCGATGCAAACCCCGATATTGCCGAGAGATTTGAGCTATTTATCGCAGGACGCGAGCTAGCTAACGGCTTTAATGAGCTAAACGACCCGGTCGATCAATATGGCCGCTTCGCTTCGCAGATCGAAGCAAAAAACGCCGGCGACGACGAAGCTCACGAGATGGACGAGGACTATGTGAGGGCTCTTGGCTACGCGATGCCTCCGACTGCGGGGCAGGGCATCGGTATAGATAGGCTCGTGATGCTACTAACCAATAAAAAATCCATCCGCGACGTGGTACTTTTCCCGGCGATGAGACCGCAAAAAAATGAAACCAAGGAGAATTAATGAGTTTGCAAAGTTACGATAAAGAAATTTTTGATTTAGTAAATTTAGAACTAAAACGCCAATGCGACCACCTCGAGATGATCGCGAGCGAAAATTTTACCTATCCCGAAGTAATGGAAGTAATGGGCTCCATTCTAACTAATAAATACGCGGAAGGCTATCCAGGCAAACGCTACTACGGCGGTTGCGAATACGTCGATCAGATCGAGCAGCTAGCGATAGATCGCTGCAAAGAGCTTTTCGGTTGCGAATTTGCAAACGTGCAGCCAAACTCAGGCTCGCAGGCAAACCAAGGCGTTTACGGCGCGCTTTTAAACCCCGGCGATAAAATTTTAGGCATGGATCTAAGCCACGGTGGACACCTGACTCACGGCGCAAAAGTAAGCAGCTCGGGTAAAATTTATCAGAGCTTTTTTTACGGCGTAGAGCTTGACGGACGCATAAACTACGATAAGGTGATGGAAATCGCGCAAATCGTAAAGCCAAAGATGATTGTGTGCGGCGCTAGCGCATATACGCGCGAGATCGAATTTAAGAGATTCCGCGAGATCGCCGACGCAGTAGGCGCTATACTCTTTGCAGACGTAGCGCACATTGCCGGTCTAGTCGTAGCCGGCGAGCATCAGAGTCCGTTCCCGCACTGCGACGTGGTTAGCTCGACTACGCACAAGACGCTTCGCGGACCTCGCGGCGGCATCATCATGACAAATAACGAAGAGTACGCTAAAAAGATAAATTCGTCCATCTTCCCTGTTATTCAGGGCGGACCGCTCGTTCACGTTATCGCGGCAAAGGCGGTAGGCTTTAAGCACAACCTAAGTCCCGAGTGGAAAATTTACGCCAAGCAAGTTAAGGCAAACATCAAAAAACTAGCTGATGTTTTGGTAAAACGCGGCTTTGACCTAGTTAGCGGCGGTACCGATAACCACCTGGTTTTAATGAGCTTTTTAAACCGCGAATTTAGCGGTAAAGACGCTGATGTCGCTCTTGGAAATGCGGGTATAACGGTAAATAAAAATACGGTTCCTGGCGAAACAAGAAGCCCGTTTATCACAAGCGGTATCCGCATCGGAAGTCCGGCGCTTACGGCTCGCGGCATGAAAGAAGCGGAATTTGAGATCATCGCAAACAAAATCGCCGACGTACTAAGCGATATCAATAATGCCGAGCTTCAAAGCAGGGTAAAAGCCGAGCTAAAAGAGCTTGCGAGCAAATTTATCATCTACGATAAGGCGACTTATTAATGCAGAGCATAGACACCGCGCTAATCAAAATGAACACGAGCCACTACTGGATCAAACGCGATAATATCGTAAGCAAGATCGAGTACAAGGGGCGAACATTTTTTAACAAATTTGAGCTCATAAACGAGCCTCTAAGCTATCAGGTGATAAAAGACCACGACGAGGGCAAGATCACGGTCGCACACTCGCTGATACTGCCGGGCGACAAGGTCGAAAATATCGTCTTTGACTACAACGGCAGGATGCCTGAGCGCTTTTGGCACCGAGCTCAGCTTTTGCTCCGCGAGGAGGGATTTATAAATTTTACCGCCTACGAGAGCAAGACGCCGGGACATTTGCACCTTTACGTGCACAAGGGGCACACGACGCTAAGCGAGGGCTATCAGATCGCAAATAAGCTATCTATGTTGCTTAGTTCGCGTTTGGTTAAAGAGTGGAGAGTATTTCCGACGATGGAGCTACCGAAAGAATTTAACATCTTGACGTTACCGTATAAGGTCTATCAAAAAGAGCGCGGCGCAAGCTGGTCAAAACATATGTAAGGAGTAAAAATGGAGTATAACGAGCTAAGAGACATTATGCTTGATAACAACGAAGACAAAAAAAGCAAAAGCGTCAAGAGGATCCTCATCCTCGTCGCCGTTTTCGTCATTATATTTTTGGCGGTTTTAATCGCGATGAAATTTTTAAATTCATCCGAAACTAATGCCCAGATAGCCCAGCCCGACTCTAGGATGACTCTACCACCAGAACCCGATAATACTAGAAATATCCCGCAACAAGTAAACGTGCCTACGCCGGAGCAAGTAGCTCAAGCTCAGCCGCAACCGCAGCCCGAGCCGACCCAGCCCTTAGCTCAGGAGCCTCAGCAAAATAACTTTGAACAAGTGCCTATCGTGCCTGAAAATAAAGGTCAAGATAGCTTTGAAGATATGGTAAAGTCGCTCAAGGAAAAAGAGGATAAAAAACAGCAAGAGGCACAGGCCGGCGATCCCGCTACGCCTCCGACGGAGCCTGCGACCATACAAGGTGCGCTAAAGCAAAACGACGCTCCTAGCTCTCAGCCTAGCGAACCGAAAGCTGAGTCTAAACAGCACGTAAATGTCGTAAAAACAAAAGAGCAGAAGCAAAAAGAGGCGAAAAACGAAAAAGTAGCTAAACAACCAAAAGCAACCGATGCGCATAAAGAAAAAGTCGCGAAGCAAAAGCAGACTAAGCAAACTCCGGCCTCCGGCGGCGACGAGGCTCACAGCGGTAGCTATATACAGGTTTTTGCGGTAAAGCACTTTAACGAAAAAGCGCCCGAGCTTGGCAAGCTAAAAGCCGCAGGCTACGCATACAAGCTATATAGAACGAACGTAAACGGCGATGAGATCATTAAAGTACTCGTCGGCCCTTATAGCGGAGCCCAGCTAAAAAGCGAGTTAGCCAAGATCAAGCAAAATGCCGCTCCAAACGCATTTATCATAAATATAAAATGAAAATTTTCGCCGTTTTCGGCAACCCCGTCTCCCATTCCATCTCGCCCAGACTGCATAACGCGGCTCTGGGCGAGCTTGGTTTATCTCGCGAAGCCCTCTATACTCGCTACGAGCTAACGGATGGCTCGCGGCTCATATCTAAATTTAAAGAACTAAAACTAAGCGGCACAAACGTGACCGTCCCGCACAAAGAAGCCGCGCTCGCGCAGTGCGACGTAGCGGACGAAACGGCTATAAAAATCGGCTCCGTAAACACTCTGGTATCTCGCGGCGGCAAAATTTACGGCCACAATACCGACGCACCAGGGTTTTTGCGGGCGATAGAGAGTTTTGGTGAGATAAAATCAGCTCTCGTTTTAGGTGCGGGCGGGACGGCTAAAGCAGTCGCCTACGCGCTAAAGAGCCGCAGTGCACGAGTTTGCGTGCTAAATAGAAGCGAGAAAAGGCTAGCAAATTTTGCCGAATACGAAAATTTTAGCTGGGCGAATTTCGCCGAATTTAAAGGCGGCAAATTTGATCTCGTCGTAAATACGACTTCAGCGGGGCTAAAAGATGAAAATTTACCCGCGCCAGCCGAGCTTTTGTGCCCTATTTTTGACGAGGCTAAATTTGCCTTTGATGTGATCTATGGTAAAAAAACGCCATTTTTAAATTTAGCCGCCGCTAGCGGACTTAGGCATAAAGACGGCTTAGATATGCTACTTTTTCAGGCCGCTTTGGCGCTAAATTTATTTTTTGACGGCTCTCTTGACGAAACTAAAATCGAAAATGCAATGCAAAAAGCATTGAGGCTAGGGTAAATTTCGCGTTAATTTTTATAAATTTTTTGTTATCTTGCGCATTTCGGTGGTTAAATTTGCTCAAATTTAAAACTACTTTGGATAAATTTGTGTAAAGTTGCGTCCAGCTTGCAAATACGCCGCTGTGTAGATAAGTCAAAGTAGCCGTTTTTTGCAGAAAAATTTAAAACATCGTAAAATATAGCATCAAATTTGTAAAGTTTTGTCAGAAATCAAAGTGAGGGAAAATTTGAGCTGAGTGCCTAAAAATAGGTATTGAGAGCAGATTTATCCAAAATCAAAGTGGCGAAATTTTACTTTACATCTTTTTACAAAAACTTTACATTATTTTACACCGCCTTTAACACTCTTTTAAATGGGCGTTAAAACCGTTTTGTATAACGCAGCGCAAGACTTTACCTACGATATATACTTGCGCATCGTCATCGGGTCCTATATCGTAGCTTTCTTAGTCTTTATTGACGCTTTTTATGTGTAGCGTGCCGTCGGGGGCTCTTTTGCAAGAGCTTGACCATAAAGTTATCGCAGTAGTTGATGATATATAGTCCGTCGCCTTCAAATTTTGCCGTAACGTCCGCGATCACCCAGCTATCTGGGAAAAGCATCGGCACCATCGAGTAGCCATCTACCTGCATGCAGCGGATCCTATCTATTTTTTTAGGGCGTACTTTAAAAAGCATCTGGGAAAAAGGCACTAAAATATCGGTATCATAGACCTCAACACCGTTTATGTCGACGCTCTCGCCTGCGCCTACGGCCGAACTAAGCTTGCGGATGAGAATTTGATCGTGAGAAATTTGATCCGCTTCTGTTTTTTTAAGGTTAAAAGGATTGGCGGACGAATTCTCATTACTTACGAACGACTTACGAACCAAATTTTCATCAGACTTACGAACTACTAACGAACTTTTGTCTTTTATGAAAAAATCAGGATCAACTTCTAAAGCTTTCGAAATGTCTGATAATTTTTTTACTGGAATTTCAACCTTATCTGCCTCGTACAATTGAATACTTGCTCTTGATATTCCGCTTAAATTTGCTAATATTCTTGATATTTTATAACTATTAGCCCTTTGGTGGTAAAATCCTTTAAATTTTTACAAAGGACTTACAATGGTAATGACACACTACATGGAGCTTTTATCGCTCAATCAACCTTACAATCTAATCCTCTACATGGTGATACCTGTGGGGCTTACGGAGCTTTTAGTGGCGATGGAGTTTCTCACTATGTATCACATGGATAGCGGCAAAAATGCTGGCTTTAAGGCTGTTAGCAAATTTGCTGGCATAGTGCTTGGGGTCTATTTTACAGCTCTTGTGATCTATTTTATGGCAAAAATTTATCCAAGTATAAAATGGCGTGGATATGCCGATGTCATCGCTGTCTACTCATATCTCATCGGCGTCATACCACTTCTTGGCATCGCGCTTTTAGAGCTAAATTTGATCTACAAAAACGCAAGCGAAAAGGCAAAGCTAAAGCTTCACTTTTACCTACTCATATTTACCTTGGTCGTCGCACACGTCGCTATGATATTTGGCATGGTTGATCCTACCATAACTGGCTACAAGGCTGAAAACGGTGAGATGGGTATGCATATGAATATGCCAGCAGATATGCCAATGCACGATCACCACAAGATGATGCAAAATATGAGTGATGATAACTCAGCTAATATGCACATGCATCACTAAATTTAAAAGCTCCAAATTTACTCTTTAGAGCTAGCTAGCAAGATCTCTCTAGGTCTTGCATCAAGCTCTTTTATCTGCGTATCTTTGGGATTTATAGCGAGCTAAATCGCTGTAATACCAGCTCACCGCTCTCGTCTTTGGCGACCATATACCAAACCTTTGAGTTGCCTTTCCAGCTTCCGTCGTCAAGTCTAGCCTCAAATTTATCTCCCTCTTTTGCTCTGAAAGTAAAAGAAGTATCATAATATTTATGCTTGCCGTCCCAATTCTTGCCGTTGCAATCGATAAATTCTCTACTGACTTTATCGTCCGCAAAGCTTAGCCTAGCCATATATGCGTGGCCGTTTTTCCTCGGGTCTATGCTCTCAAAGGTTTTTACGATGAACTGTTTGTCTTCTTTGCGGCTTTCTATGATGGTCTTTGCTTGAGATATGATCTCAAGAAATTCTTCGTCTGATAAAAGGGCTAGATTTTACATTACTTACCCCTTATCACGCGTTCAAGCTCGTTTATATCGACGTCCATATCAAGAGCTCTTTGATACTCTGCTCTTTTACTTGCATCGTCTAAGTTTTGAGCAAACCACGTAAAAAGCTTTTTATCGGTATCGCTTAACCTGACGGCCTCTCTGTCTTCCGTAGACAAAACGGTGTCCACGAATACTTTAATTCTTTCCAATGTAGTATTTGACGGAAAGCTTCCGCTGCATATGCAGTGCCCATATATGCCTTTATTGCGCCAATTTGCTATGCCGGATAGGATGGCGTTTGCCTCGCCTTTGTTGTAGTATGTCTTTTGCATTTTAGATCCTTTATTAATTTGGTATAATAAAGGCTCCCGTTTGGGAGCACCTAGCGGCGAGATGTGATCTTGGCGGATTGTCTCGTCGCGCCCCTGATATAATCAAGCTATCTACACTTTTTTATATCTTTTATGCTGTAATTATACATCATCTTTTAATCCTTGTCAATAATTTTATACATTTTATTTTAACTTTCTAGCCAAAAAAGTTATAAAATTATGAATTATATGTTAAAATACAAAAGCTAAAGGAGTATGCATGGATATAAAAACGTTTGAAGCTAAGCTTGCGGAGCTAAATTTAAGTAAAAAAGAATTTGCAACCATGGTCGGGGCAGCGTATAACGGCGTAGTAAATTGGAACTCTAAGGGCGAAACACCCAAGTGGGTAGATAGCTGGCTGGATAACTATGAGAAAGCCAAAAGCTACGAGACCATGCGAGATCAGGTGTTTAGGATAGAGAAGATCAAGT
>CAUPYN010000080.1:0-8379 GCA_963515575.1 uncultured Campylobacter sp. | reverse complement strand
GTGCTTGGACGGATAGTCGACGCGAACCTCGATACGGCCGTCGCTCATCTTTTCCACGAGCTCTTTAAATTTCTTCGGAGCGTCGCCTAGTACGGGTACGTTGCTCTCGTAGGTGGAGGCGAGTTTGATCTTGTATTTTTCTGCAGCCTGCGCGCTGATCATCATCGCAGCGCACAAAGCTAGAGCTGAAAATAGTTTCATTTTTTCTCCTTTCGGTTTTAAATTTACAGATTATAGAGTTTTGAATTATATTTTTTGATTAATTTTAAAATTTAAGCTACTAAAATTTACAACAAATGAGTAAAAACGTAGATAAATTTATAAAATGTTACGGAAGTTAAATTTTGCTACTTGCGGATAAATTTGACGGTCGCCGCCGTTAAAACGGCGATGTCTAGGCTAGGGCTCGACAAATTTTATCCAAGCGGGCGGCAAATTAGCCCGCGAACAAGGCTTAAGATCAGCAGGCTGCCAGACGCGACGAATCAAAATCGGCGGCTTAAATTTACCCGCGCCTTTTGGATAAAATAAGGCAAACTCGCGGTAAAAATATACGCTAACGCGCCCCTAGGCTAAATTTTGACGATTTTGTGTGCCGTAAATGCTAAATCAAAGTAGCGCCGCTTGCGTTTACAGCGGTAATTTGCAGGCAAATTTACCGCAACGCTTCGGTAAGTCGTCCTATGTTTTAGGCCGCTTGTGCCGTTGCCGAGTACGAAAAAAGGCAAGCGAGTAGGTAAATTTAGGAAGAGCCGGGAACGTCGTTAGCGTATGGCGTATTTGGCTAGAGTATTTTGCGCACGGCTTGTCGCTAGCTCCGGTCTTGTAGGCGTTTGCTGGCATTTTGGCAAAAATATACGACAAAAACGACTTGATTAATCCAAGCAAGCTTAAATTTTCGTTTGGATACCTGGCGCATTTTTGATCTCTTTGTCGCAAATCTCGCAAAAGCGCTCCAGCAGCGAAAAGAGTTTTTCGGTATTTTTCTCACCGAGCCTAGCAAATACCCGCTCGCCCAGCTCATCGCTAGCGCGTACGATAGGGTCTGCCGCGTCGCACCCTTTTTGCGTGAGACTCATCGCGCGCTCTCTTTTGTCAGCGCTTTGCTCGCCTATCTGCACTAGCCCTTTTTGGCGAAAATCCTTGCAGACGTTAAAGACCGTTTGCTTGGGTATGAGCCACCCCTCGCTGATCTTTTTTTGCGTCGAGCGGCCGTCTTTTGCTAGCGTATAAAGCACTGCAAATTCGCTGTAGCTAAGCCCGGTTTTAGCGATCAGCGCGTCTATACGCTCGTCAATCTCGCTGATTTTTTTGCCTAGGTCGTCAAAGTTATACATCGTTTTCCTTTTTTATTTTGGGCGAATTTTAGTAAAATCCCAAAATATTTTCAAGGTTTTAGGATTGACTTTTAGTCCTAAATTTTGTTAATATGATAAATTTTAAGACTAATTTCAAGGGAAATTTTATGAAATTCGGCAAAATTTTAAAGGCATATTTTTTATCGTTTGTGCTGATTTTGACCGCGCAACAAACGGCGGCGACGCAGGAAAATAAATCAGCGCAAGAAACGCCGCCGCAAAACAAGCAAAACGCGTCCGAGCGCCAAACGGCTCAAGCGAGCGTAAAAGACGGCGATGCTAGCAAATCAATCGTCGGCCGAGACGGCAGAAATTCGGACTCTAGGCAAAATCAAAACGACGAAGCCATAAAGCTCACGGTCGTCTCGCCCAAGATCGCAAAATTTAGCCCAAAGCTAAATTTGCACGGCGAGCTGGTCGCTAAAGACGACGTTGCCGTAGGCTCGGCGCTGCAAGGCCAACAAATCGCCCAGATCTTAGTCGAAGTGAGCGAAAACGTGCAAAAGGGGCAAATTTTAGCCCTGCTAGACGGCGCCGGCGTAAAAGCGAAATTTGACCAGCAAACCGCCGCGCTTGAGGCCGCAAAGCAAAATTTAAACTCCGCCAAGGCTGCTTTTAGCGAGGCTAGCTCCGCGCTAAAGCGAGCTAAAGACTTGGCCGCAAAAAAGGCGATCAGCTCGCAGGAACTCGAACAAGCAAACGCAAAAGAAGCAAGCGCCAGAGCGAATCTAAACTCCGCAAAAGCCCAAATTTCGCAGATAGACGCGCAGATCGCAGAGGCTAAAGACCAGCTCGGCAAAGCTAGCGTGATAGCGCCCGTTAGCGGCGTCGTGACGGCCAAAAAAGCCCAAATCGGCGCGCTAACTAGCGGCGAGGCTTTGTTTAACATCGCAAAAGACGGCGTCATCGAGCTATCTGCGGACGCGGACGCTAAGGAGCTTGCGCAGATAAAAGTCGGTATGAGCGCGCAGGCTCAAATTTACGGCGTAAAAGAGACCGTAAACGGCAAGGTGCGGCTGGTGCCTGTTGGCGTGGATACGAGCTCGCGCCTAGGCAAGGTCAAAATTTCGCTAGACGGCGGGGCTAAATTTATCGGTTCGTACGCCAAAGTCGTCATCGACCTACCCGAATTTAGCGCGTTAGCGCTGCCCGCGCAGGCGGTTTCGTTTACGGAGGCGGGCGCGTTTGCGACGCTGATAAAAGACGGCAAGGCGCAGAAGCGAAAAATCCAAACCGGACTTAGAGCAAACGGGCTAGTGCAGGTGATTTCTGGCGTTAGCGAGGACGATGAGGTCGCACTAAAAGCCGCCGCGCTGGTAAACGACGGCGAAGCGGCGCAAAGGGGCGCGGAGTGAAAATTTCGTCTTGGGCGATCCGTCATCCTATCCCGATTATCGTGCTTTTTATAGCGCTTAGCTTAGGCGGCGTAGCGTCGTTTTTGCGCCTACCGATAAACGCAAATCCAAACGTAAATTTTCCTATCGTTAGCGTCACGGTCACACAGACCGGCGCGTCGCCCGCTCAGCTGGAAAGCTCGACTACTAGGCGCATAGAAGACGCCGTGAGCGGGCTAGCGGACGTGAGGCACGTTAGCTCTACGATCTCCGAGGGCAGTTCGGCTACGACGGTGGAGTTTGCTATCGAGACGGACGTCGATAGGGCCGTAAACGACGTGCGAAACGCTATCTCGCAGATCAGAGACGAACTGCCCGCCGGCATCGATACGCCGCTAGTAGAGCGCGTGGACGTCGAGGGCGGCGCGCTCGCGTTTTATTCGGTAGGAAGCGTAAATTTAGACCAAATCGAGATATCGCACCTGATAGATAACGAGATAAAAAGGCGGCTGCTAGCGATCCCGGGCGTGCAACAAGTAAAGCGTCTGGGCGGCGTTACGCGCGAGATTAGGGTGCTTTTAGACCCCGCCGCGCTTAGCTCGCTAAAGATAGACGCGGCTTATATTAGTAAGCAGCTCGCGCAAAACAACGCCGATTTGCCGGCGGGCAGGACGGTTTTAGACGGCGCGGAAAACAGCCTGCGCGTAACGGGCGGCGCAAAGAGTATCGAGGAGCTAGCAGATACCCCCATCCGACTAGAGGGCGGCGGTAGCGTCCGTCTGGGCAACATCGCTCGCGTGGAGGACTCGCACGCCGAACCTAGATCGCGCTCTAGGATGGACGGGCTGGAGACGGCGGGATTTAGCGTCTCGCGCTCAAAAGGCGCCAGCGATACGGTCGTGATGCAAAAGATCGAGGAGGAGCTGGCTAAATTTACCGCAGAGCATGTAGAAATAAAGATAGACGAGATATACACCTCGGCGAACGAGACTAAGCAAAGCTACGACCAAACGATCTGGATGCTAGCCGAGGGCGCGATACTGACGGTTTTGGTCGTGTTTGTTTTCTTGCGAGACGCGAGAGCGACTCTGGTGGCGGCCGTGTCGCTGCCTCTTTCGATCCTGCCGACGTTTGCGGCGCTTTATCTGCTGGACTACACGCTAAACGGCATCACGCTGCTAGCTTTAATGCTAGTTATCGGCATACTCGTAGACGACGCGATCGTGGAGATAGAAAATATCAAAAAGCACCTAGCCCTAGGCAAACGCCCGTATCAAGCCGCCATAGACGCGGCTGATGATATCGGCTTTGCGGTGGTTGCCATTACGCTAACGATAGTGGCGATATTTTTGCCCGTTAGCTTTATCGGCGGAGGCATTGGGCAGTATTTTAGGCAGTTTGGCATAACCGTCGCGGCGGCGGTTTTAGCTTCGCTTTTAGTAGCGCGTTTAGCCACTCCGCTACTAGCGGCTTATACCCTAAAGCCCGAGGCCAAAGAGGAGTGCGAAGCGGGCAAGCTAAAGGCTGCCTATCTAAATTTACTAACTTTCACGCTAGATCACCGCAAATTTACGCTTTTTATCGGCTTTTTGCTGCTGCTGGGCTCTTTTGCGCTCATCCCGCTTTTGCCGACGGGATTTTTGCCTCAAAGCGATTCTGGCAGAAGCAGCGTAAATATCACGCTAGCTCCCGGCTCTACGCTAGAGCAAACCGATGAGAGGCTGATAAATTTAACCCGCGTCGTCAAAGAAAATCCGGCCGTGCAGTCCGTTTTTGCTATAGCCGGAGGCGGCGGCGAAACGCACAAGGGCGAGCTGCTAATCACGCTAAAACCGCACAAGCAGCGCGGCGTTACGCAAAAGCGGTTTGAAGACGAGCTGCGGGCGGAGCTGGCTAAATTTAGCGATATGAGATTTGCCTTCGCTAACGATATGGCCGCGCGCGATATCTCGGTAATCCTAACCGGCGAGGACGCAGACGCGCTCTCTAAAACCGCCGCGCTGATAAAATCTCAAATGAGCGGAGTTGCCGGCGCGAAAAACGCTCAAGTAAACGAACCGCTGCAAAAGCCAGAAATCCGCATAAATTTAATCAAAAAAGAGGCTGCAAGGCTAGGCGTGAGCCACCAAGCCGTAGCCGAGGCTCTGCGTATCGCTACCGTGGGCGACACGGACGCAGCGTCGGCGAAATTTGACCTACCCGACCGCCAAGTGCCTATCCGCGTTAGCCTAGAGGAGGACGCTAAAAACGACCTTGAAGTCCTACGTAAAATTTACGTCCAAAGCACGGCGGGGACGGCCGTGCCGCTCTCAAGCGTAGCTCAAATCTCTTATTCGCAAGGCGCTGCTAGCATAGAGAGGTTTGATAAACGCCGCAAGATCGCGCTCGAGGCCGATTTGCAGCCAGGATTTACCGTAGGCGAGGTTTTGGAGCAAATTTACGCCTTGCCCGCGATGAAAAATTTGCCCTCTGGCATCTCGTCGCCCGAGTACGGCGATAGCGAGTATATGAGCGAGATGTTTGAGCAGTTTGGTATCGCGCTGGGCTTTGGCGTGACGATGTTTTTGCTGGTTTTGGTTGTGCTTTTTCGCGATTTTTTACAGCCCGCTACGATATTTATCGCGCTTCCGCTTTCTATCGGCGGCGCGGCGGGCGGGTTGCTGCTTTACGGCGGGGCGCTTGATCTATCCGCCGTTATCGGCATCTTGATGCTCATGGCTATCGTGGGTAAAAACTCGATCTTGCTCGTTGATTTCGTCATCGAAAAGCGTTTGCGCGGAAGCGGCATTAGGCAGGCTTTGCTAAGCTCGGGTGCGGAGAGGGCGCGGCCTATCGTGATGACTACGATAGCGATGATCGCCGGCATGGCGCCTGCGGTGTTTGCTAGCGGCTCTGGCGCGGAGTTTCGCGCGACGATGTCGGTAGCCGTGATTTGCGGACTAGCCGTTTCTACGCTGCTTAGCCTCGTTTTCGTGCCGACTGTTTATTCTATCGTGGACGATGCGAAAAGATTCCTCGGCAAGCGTCTTTCTAAACTCACGTCCGTAACCGAGCAAGATAAGCAAAACGCGGCAGGGTAGGAAGCTCGTTAAATTTAGCGCGTAAATTTATCGTTTTTTTTCCGCGCGGCGCGGTAGATTTTGATTAAAGCCCGGTTTTATTCGGCGCGGATTAAATTTGAGCCGGGTTTTACGGCTAAATTTAGCTAAATTTGCAAGCCAAAAAGCCTAAATTTACGCGGTTTAATAATACCCCAGGCACATCGTTTCGGTTAGCTTTATGCGCTTTTCAAGCGGTTCTGGCGAGAAAAACGAGCACTTTTCGATGTAAATTCTATAGCCGTAGTCAAGTCCGAAATCGTCGTAAAATTTCTTTAAATTTATAAATTTTATCCCACAAATTTCGCGTAGATCAAAAAGCGGATAGAGTTTGGAGCCGTTTTTGGCGACTAGGTGCGAGGGTGCTAGCGTCGTAAACGAGCAAAACGCCGACGTGAGCACGAGTCCGGCTAGGTCGCTGCAGCGCGCGGCCGCCTCGCAAAATCGCGCGGGGATGCTTTTTTTATGCAGAAAAACTGTGCGCGAGTTTTCAAATTTAGCGCAGATCGCGCCGCTCCAAAACAGATACGCGTTGCCCGAGATTTCGGCGTTTTTTGCAAATTCGCAGCCAAGAACGTAATCGTCTAAAAACTCGTTTGGAGCAAGGGTGATTTTCATATTTTTAGCGCCTTTTTACGGGAAATTATAGCTAAATTTGCAAATTCGGCGCTAAACTGCTAATATTCGCGAAATTTTTACAAAGGACGAAAATGAAAAAGGTTATCTCTACAAAAGACGCCCCGCAAGCGATCGGACCGTATTCGCAAGCGATCGCGGCTAACGGATTTTTATTTATTTCAGGGCAGTTAGGCGTGACTCCTAACGGCGAATTTGCGGGCGCGGACGTAAAATCGCAGGCGCAAAGATCGCTTCAAAATTTACAAGCGATTTTGAGCGAAGCGGGGCTTGGCTTTGAGAGCGTAGTAAAAACGACGATCTTTCTAGCAGATATCGCGGACTTTGCGGCGGTAAACGAAATTTACGCCGATTTTTTTAAAGAGCCCTATCCGGCCCGCAGTACGGTTGCTGTAAAAACTCTGCCAAAAGGCGGTTTGGTCGAGATCGAACTTATCGCGGCGACGAAGTAAAATTTAAAATAAAGGAAAAAAATGAAAAAGGTTATATTTGCGCTTGCAGTCATTTTGATCGCGGTTTTTGGCGTCGCGTTTTACGGCTCGTCTAAGGCCAAAGAGTCCTACGATAGGGGTGTGGCTAGGCTAACGGGCGAAACTTTGAGCTTGCCGTTTGCCGACCTAAAGGCAAACGTGACGCAAAACGAGTACGACAAAGGGCTGTTTAGTTCGCGCGCGACGCTTACGTTTGAGCTAACCGACGGCAAAGATCCGGTAAAATTTGAGGCTAAAACCACGCTAAAGCATGGATTTGCCGAGATTTTTAGCGGATTTAAGGCGCATAGCGATATCAAGGCTCTAACGCCCGAAGCCGCCGCCGAGGCTAAAAAGATATTCGGCACGGACGAGTTTTTGAGCGCCGACGTGCTAATAAATTTAGATAAAACCCGCGACGTAACGCTAAATTTGGCCGAGATCAAAGTAGACGAGAGAAATTCGGATCTTGTTATCTCAAAGCCTTTTGCAAAGGCTCAAATCAAAGAAGATAAGATAAAATCCCTAGAAATCGGCGTCGGTAAAGTTAGCGGCGGCGATACGGACGACTCGGGCAAGTTTGCGATGGAAAACGCTTCCATGCTCATCGAGCTTAGCGATTTTAAAAGCTTTAGCGATCTGGTTTCGTTTATAAATTTGCAAACCGCCTACGAAAATATATCTAAAGTAGGAATAAAGGTCGGCAAAATGAGCTTTAGCAACGCTAGAAGCTATGATTTTCCAAAAGCCGTTAGGATAACCGATATGGCGTTTTTAGCGCAGATTAAGCAAAATGCGGACGCAAATTTGCTCGATACGATGACGGAGGCTAACCTGGGCGCGCTAGAAATAGACGGCAAGAAAATCCTAACTCAGCTAAACGCCGCTATGAACGAAAAAAACGTAAACAAGCTTGCTATGGCGATGTATCTTAACGATCCTAAAGAATCGGCGGTTTATAAAATTTTAATGAGCGAAAACTACGTGCTGGAGGTTAAGAATTTTAGCTTTAAAAACCCGGGCGGCAAGGAGATCAAATTTAACGCCGTAGCCGACGCATCGGGACTGGGTGTCAAAAGCAAAACGCTAGAAAACGACGCAGACGTGGAAACGGCGCTAAAGGCGGTTAAATTTGACGGCGAGCTAAAAGTGCAAGCCGCATCTATAACGGAGTTTTTAAGCGAATATAAAGGGATAATGCCGGACAGGGATTTTAATGAAATGATTAACGGTATTAAGCCTTTTGAGGAGCGCATAAATTCGCTTTTTACTAAAGATGGCGAGTATATGAGCGCGAAATTTAAGCATGACGTCGGTAGCGATGATCTGCTGATAAACGATAAAATTTCGCTTAAAGAATTTATAATTAACTTGGCTGTAAATTAAGCCGCAGTAAAAGCAAGGGCGAAAAACGGCGCTCTTGCTTTGATTTTCATTCAAATCTAATACCACCCAAAAATCTTTTCCAAATTTTTTTAAATTT
>CAUPYN010000079.1:0-8494 GCA_963515575.1 uncultured Campylobacter sp. | reverse complement strand
ATGCTGGTAGGGCCGACCGGAGTGGGCAAAACTACGACGCTAGCAAAGCTTGCCGCGCGTTTTGCCTACGGCGAGGGCAAGAGGGCAAAAACCGGCATAATAACGCTTGATACGTATCGTATCGGGGCGGTCGAGCAGCTGTTTCAATACGCTAAAATGATGAAGTTGCCGATACTAGACGTCATAGAGGCCGATGATTTTAAAAATGCGCTAAAGCAGCTAAATCACTGCGACGTGATCTTGATAGACACTACCGGCAGCTCGCAATACGATAAGGAAAAGCTGGCTAGACTAGAGACTTTTTTAAAGCGCAGCGATGCGGAAATAGACGTAAATTTAGTGCTTTCGGCCGGATCTAAAGTCGAGGATTTGCTAGAGGTTTATAATAGCTTTAGCTTCCTTGACGTGGATACTTTCATTTTTACCAAATTTGACGAAACGAAGATTTTCGGTAACGTATTTTCGCTAGTTTACGAAACTGGTAAGCCCGTTAGCTTTTTGTGCCTAGGTCAAGAGGTGCCCGACGATATAATGGCCGCTAGGAGCGAATTTTTGGTCGATTGCGTATTGCAGGGCTTTAATAAGGACAAAAAATGAATAACCAAGCCCAAAAGCTACAAGATATGGTAAGCGCCCGAACTAGGGCTAAAAATACTAAATTTATAGCCGTAACGAGCGGAAAGGGCGGGGTGGGTAAAAGCACGATAAGCGCAAATTTAGGCAACGTCCTAGCTAAAAGCGGCTATAAGGTCGCGCTTTTTGACGCCGATATAGGTCTAGCTAACCTTGACGTTATCTTAAACGTGCGCGCAGGTAAAAATTTGTTGCACGTATTAAAAGGCGAGTGCTCCCTAAAAGACATTTTGATCGAGATAAAGCCGAATTTAACGCTTATTCCGGGCGAAAACGGCGCAGATATACTTAAATTTAACAATCAATTTTTATACGAGCGGTTTTTTGACGAGTCGCGCAGTCTGGACGAGCTTGACTTCGTAATCATAGATACGGGAGCCGGTATCGGCAAAAATAACGACTTTTTCCTAGAAGCCGCCGATGAGATAATAGTAGTTACGATGCCCGATCCCGCAGCTATAACCGATGCTTACGCCGTGATTAAAATGACGGCTAAGCAAAAAGACGATTTTTTAATGGTTTTTAATATGGTAAGAAACGAAAAAGAGGCTGCTAGAATTTTCGAGCATATAAAAAAGGTAGCGGAAGCAAATATCAAAGACGCTCCGAGGCTCGAATTTTTAGGCTATATCAGCGAGGATAAGGACGTATCTAGGAGTATAAAATACCGCACGCTTTTTACCGACGATAACGAGACGGGGCCTGCTAGCGAGCAGATGAAACAGATAGCATCAAGGCTTCTTAAAAAATTGGAACAAAAAGTGCTTGATATGGGTACGATTAGTAGTTTTAGCGCGTTTTCTAGGCGTTTGCTGGAACAAATTTAAATTTTAGGATTTGATTTTGAGAGCTGAAAATTTTATAGCGTTTTTTACGGTTTGCGGATTTTTTACCGGCGTGGTTTTCTCGGCGCTAAAGCTTAACGAGCCTTTGGAGATGATTATGTATACTTTCGCTATCACGCTTTTTTTTCATCTTTTGATCCATATCATTATCATAAACTATGTCGATATCACGCTTAAAAAGCCTTTTGATAAGGACGAATACGAAAAGCGCTCCGATTATCTAGTTTCAGAACTTGGGCTTAGAGAAAAGCGCATGGATACTATTTTGGGTCAGCTTGGTAGCGAACGCGTCCTAATAAAGCAGACCTTGGGTAGGGGCGACGAAAGCAATGCAAAAGCAGCCTAACCCCTACGCCCAAACGATAAAAAAAGAACAAGACGATATCGTACTAGCTTATACGCCGGCGCTTAGAGCTATGGCGTTTAGATTAAAGGAGCGATTACCGGCTCATATCGACGTTAGCGATTTAATGGGCGCCGGGCTTGAGGAGATGGTTAGGCTGTCTCGTAAATACGACAAAGAGCGAAACGACTCGTTTTGGGGATATGCGCAAAAACGAGTTTACGGCGCTATGCTTGATTTTTTACGCGGCCTTGACGTGGTTAGTCGCACAGATCGTACTTTGGTTAAAAATATCGACGCGTTGGTAAACGAATACTTTAATAAATTCGAGCGCGAGCCTGAGGACGAGTATCTAGCCGCTATGCTTGAAGAAAGCGTGGAGAAGATAAGAGAGGCTAGGAACGTAAGCGCCGTCGTCGGCGTGCTTAGCATCGACGATCAGATGGAGCTTATGAGCGAGGAAAATACGTTTGAGCGAGTGGAGAGAGAAGATCTGATAGAAAAGATAACTCAAATTTTAAACGAGTTCGAGGAGCGCGACCAGCTCATCGTTCAGCTTTATTATTATGAGGAGCTGAGTCTAAAAGAGATCGGCGAAATTTTGCATATATCAGAGGGGCGCATCTCTCAGATACATAAGCGTTTAATGGAAAAAATAAGAAAGAAACTTGAAGGTAAATAATGGCGGATATTTTAAGTCAAGAAGAGATCGACGCGTTACTCGAGGTCGTAGACGACGAAGAGGCGAGTGAGTCTATAGGCGAAGGCGGCAAAGAAGAACAGCGTCAAGTAATAATCTATGATTTCAAGCGCCCAAATCGCGTCAGTAAAGAGCAACTACGCGCAATAAAGGGCATTCACGACAAGCTAGCGCGAAATTTAGCCTCTCAAATCTCAAGCGTTATGCGTAGTATCGTAGAAATTCGCCTGCACAGCGTAGATCAGATGACTTACGGCGAGTTTTTGATGAGTTTGCCAAGTCCCACTAGCTTTAACGTTTTTTCTATCAAGCCGCTTGACGGCAACTGCGTTTTAGAAATAAACCCAAGCATCGCATTTCCTATGATAGACCGCTTGCTAGGCGGTAACGGCGAGGGCTTTGAGACTAGCAGAGAGCTAACCGATATAGAGATAAATTTGCTCGACGCGATCCTAAGGATGATAATGCAGCGCCTAAAGGAAAGCTGGGCTACGGTGACTGATATGTATCCAAACGTAGAGGCAAAAGAAAGCAGTCCAAACGTCGTGCAAATCGTAAGCCAAAACGAGATCGTGATAATGGTCGTGATGGAGATCATAGTAGGTAACTCAAGCGGTATGATAAATATCTGCTATCCGGTTATCTATCTGGAGCCGATTTTAAGCCGCCTAGCCAACCGCGATATAATGCTTGGCGAAACGAGCGCGAAAAAGAGCCGAAACAAAGAGCTAAAAACGCTAATCGGACGTGCCGAAGTGTTATACGAGGCGATACTAGGCGAAAGCATCGTGAGCGTGAATGAATTTTTAAATTTAAAAGAGGGCGACATACTGCGCCTTGACCGTTCCGCAAACGATAAAGCTATCGTTACGATAGACAAAAAAGAGGTATTTTTAGCCGAGGTCGGACTGCATAGATTTAGAAAATCTATCCGCATAGAAGAGCTTATTAGAAGCGATAAAGACGAGATCAAAAATATCTTGGAAAAATACGAAGAAGAGCGTAAGGCTAAGCTCATGAGCTATGACCAAGACGACGAAAACGAAGAAAATATACTAGACGAGGATGAACGAGATGAATGAATTTTTTAAAATTTTTGCAAACGAGATAAAAGCTACGATTGAAGGATTGACCGGCAAGACGCCCGGAGTCGGCGATAGAAACGAATACGACGCCCCGGGGCAAGAAGGCATCAAACCTCCTCTAGCCGTGGCTAACGTTAGCGTAAGCGGCGATATAAACGCAAAGATAATGCTAGCTGTTACGCCCGTGCTAGTAAGCGCGGTAAGCGAGTGGATGCTCGGCGAGGAGGAGATATCTCGCAACGAAAATTTAAGCGAAGATGAGCTGGATGCGGCAAAAGAGGTGTTCTCAAATATCCTCGGCGCGTTTTCTACGAGTCTTGGCGCGCAAAAAGGCATGCCAAAGCTCAGTTTTGAAATCGCAAAAGTAAATTTTCTCGACGAAAACGCGATTTTAGACCTTAGCGCGTATGAAAAGGTATATATCTATCCGGTTAAAATCGCCGATTTAGATGAGCAAATCGCTATGATAGCGGACTTTTCGTTCGTTAAATTTTTTAGCAAAGACCAAAAAGAAACGGCCGCCGCCTCGCCTTCTCACTCGCCAAAAAGCGAGCTAAGCGCGGACGAGATGCGAAATATCGGTCTGATTATGGACGTTCGTTTGCCTATTCGCGTGCGTATCGGCTCAAAAAAGATGTTGCTAAAAGACGTACTCACGATGGATATAGGCTCGGTCATCGAGCTAAATCAGCTAGCAAACGACCCGCTTGAAATTTTAATCAGCGACAAAGTCATAGCTCTTGGGGAAGGGGTCATCGTAGACGGTAACTTCGGCATCCAGATCACTCAAATCGGTACTAAAAAAGAGCGCTTAGAGCAGCTGCGTTAGTGCTAAATTTGAGCGAATTTTTCTAAAAGCGTTTAAAATCAAGCCGCGGTCTGGCCGAATTTAGAGCAAAATCGCGGCGTAGGCTAAATTTACAAGCGAGCCTATTTTATAAACCGGAGAATAAAATTTACGCGCTAAAAACCAAGGCGGCGGTTTTGTGGGTTTTGGCGGATTTTTCGCCGTTTGATACCAAAACCTTTGATAAATTCGGCTAAATTTAAACCGTCTTAGCGATTTTACAAATTTAAAACATATTTAAATTTATCTCGAATTTAATCGCGCGTCATCTATTTTTAAATCCGTTTTAGCTATCATCTCTTTTACGCTTGCGCGGTAAATTCGGTAGCGGTTTACGGCTCTAGCGCGTAAATTTAACTAAAAAGAGAGACGATGGATGAAATCTTAAACGATCTGGCTAAATTTAGGGATTTTATGACATACAAAAACCCGAGCGTTACGTTTTTCGGCTCGGCTAGATTTGACGAAAATAGCAAATACTGCAAAATGGCTTTTAGCCTCGCAAAAGAGCTTGCCGACGGCGGTTTTGCCGTGATTAGCGGCGGAGGACCTGGCGTGATGGAAGCCGTGAACAAGGGCGCGTACGAGAGCGGCAAAAGTCCGTCTGTGGGGCTAAATATCGTGCTTCCGTTTGAGCAAGTGACGAACAAATACGCCACGACCAGCTTTATTTTTTCTAACCTATCCGCGCGTAAATTCGCTCTTATCGAGCGCTCGAGCGCGTTTTTGGTGTTTCCGGGCGGTTTTGGGACGCTTGACGAGCTATGTGAGATCCGGGGACTCGCGCAAATAGGCGCTCAAACAGCTCAACTTTTCCTCCTCGGTCGCGAGTGTTGGCGCAAGCTTGACGATTTTATCAAAACTACGCTGATACACGAAAAAGCCGTCAGCGAGGAGGATCTGTCGCTTTATACGATCAGCGACGATCTTGACGCCGTAAGGGATGAAATTTTGGGGATATTAAACTAAAATAGCGTGCTAAAATTTTACTAATTTTAAGGATTTGGCGATGCTTGACGGGATGCGAGATAGGATCGCTTTTGTGCTGATTTGCCTCGTTTTTATCGCTATTTGCGGCCGTGTTGCTCTCAAATTTGACGCTGCTCGCGTCCACTGCTGATTTTAACTGCCGCTACGATGGCGCATACGGTGCGCAAAAATTTAAAGCTCTAAAATACTACAAGGCTTAAAGGGTTAGTTAAATTCGGTCGGTGCTTATATTTGGCGTTCGGCGTTAAATTTTGATCTTTGTAAATTTGTTCGCGCGGTTTGGTTTGTGTTTTTGAGCGGATTTGCCGATATTCTTGCCTTTTGCGTCAAATTCGGTAAATTTGACTGCGTCATCGCCGTTTGCAAATTCTGAGTTGCCGTCTCGGTGCGTAAAATCTAGAGCCGAGCAAGGCGTGAAAGCCAAATACCTAGCCATCCTTGGCTCGCAAATTTATAGCGTATTAAGCTATTTTTTATATAATCGCGTCAAATTTATACGAGATTGTCTTATTGTGGGGCTAAGGCGAGATTTGTAAATTTGAGAATATTTTTACAAAAAATGCAAGCGATGAATCGCAAGATGAATTTAAGCGTTGCGCGGAAATTTTTGCGTCAAGGCTAGGCATGTAGCCTGCCGCAGATCAAAAATTTCAAGCTCGTTTAAAGGCGCTCGCGAGGCGCGCTTGCCCCACAAAGGAAAGAAAAATGAAAATTTTAATGGCCATGAGCGGCGGCGTCGACTCCACCATGAGCGCCAAAATGCTGCTAGAAGCGGGTCACGAGGTCGTGGGCTGCTATATGAAACTACACAAAAAGCCCGGATATCATGAAAAAAATATCGATAAAGTCGCCCGCGCGTGCGGGTATCTGGGCATCCCCTATCACGTGCTTGATTTGCAAGAGCAGTTTGACAGATACGTCTATACGCCGTTTGTTAGCTCATATAAAGAGGGCAAGACGCCAAATCCCTGCGCGCTTTGTAACCACTTTATAAAATTCGGCGAACTGCTAAAATTTGCCAAAAGTATCGGCTGTGAAAAGCTCGCTACAGGCCACTATATTCGCGTGCAAGACGGTTTTATCAGAGTCGCCGCCGATCCTAGCAAAGACCAGAGCTACTTCGTAGCGCAGGTGCCAAAGGAGATAATCGCCGATATGATTTTCCCACTCGGGGATAAATTTAAAAAAGATATAAAAGAGCTGGCAAAATCTCTACCGAACTTTCGCGAATACGGCGAGCAGGCCGAGAGCAGCGAGATTTGCTTCGTCGAGGATACCTATATCGAGGTGCTAAACAAGCACTACGAGACCAACCTGCCAGGCGACGTGGTCGATAGCTCTGGGCGTGTGATTGGGCGGCACAGCGGCTACATGCGCTACACGATCGGTAAGAGGCGCGGATTTGAGGTATTTGGGGCGCACGAGCCGCATTTCGTGCTCGCTATCGACGCGGCAAATAACCGTATCGTCGTAGGTAGCAAAGAGGAGCTTGAGCGCGGCAAGATCGCGGTAAACAGCCTAAATTTGTTCGTAGATGAGAGCGAGTTTGACTGCGACGTCAAGGTTCGCTACCGCAGTATCGGGCTAAACGCGCACGTAAAAGTGTTAGAGGGCGGCACGGCCGAGGTCGAGCTAAAACAAAGCGCATTTGGCGTGGCTAGCGGGCAGCTAGCGGTATTTTATAGAGGCGAGCTGGTTATCGGCAGCGGATTTATCCTATAAACGATACGTAAACCGGCTAGTTTATGCAAGGGCGGGTATAAATTTAGTTTTTGCTCGCTTTTGTAAATTTGGCCGCTAAATTTAATCAGACCCCACTTGCTTATAAAATATCCGCGCGTCAGGGTAAATTTTGTATACTTAAAAATCCGTCGGCGCAATTTGGGTAACGTAAGTCGTAAACTCAAAAAGGCAGGCATCTTTGCTTTTGCCCATTTACGGCTTTTGCGAGATTGTCAAATCGCAAATGTCCGCGAGCAGCCTCAAAGGTACGCGGCTGCGCAAACATTAAATAAGCGCATTTTGCTACAAAAAGTTAGAAAAAAATTATCGTCGGCAAATCGTTTTTAATCATAACGCTAAATTTCTTTACTAAATCTGATATTTGAGATTTAGTTATAATTATTTATTAAGATAATCTTACGGCGATAAATTTAGCGGTTTATTATCTTAAAAATTACCTCGGATATAAATTTGACAGCGCGGCTTTTTGATTAATTTTTATCGAATTTAAATCTATATGCGTGTATCTTGTGATCTAGTGTTTTAAAATTTCTGCTTAATTTGATTAAATCCTTGCTAAGTTTTATTAATTCTTTATTTTAAGATAAGTAAAATATAACTTAAGAAATCGGGTCGATTTTACCTTTTCAAAGGACACTTCATGAATTTATCAAATTCAAAATGGTTTATCGTTTCAGGTGCGGCGCTCGGCGCTTTAGGCGCGTTACTTGTGTATTTCGGCAACCCCGGCAACATGGGCGTTTGCGCGGCTTGCTTTTTACGCGATACGGTAGGAGCGCTCGGCTTTCACCGCGCCGGAGTCGTGCAGTACGTACGTCCGGAGATCATCGGGCTTATTTTGGGCGGCTTTTTGGCTAGTGTACTTTGGACGAAGGAGTTTAGCGCGACCACTGGTTCGTCGCCTTTTGTGCGCTTTTTTCTTGGATTTTTCGCTATGATCGGCTGCCTCGTGTTTTTGGGCTGCCCGTGGAGGGCGTTTTTGCGTCTGGGCGGCGGCGATATGACGGCGATTGCGGGAGTCGTCGGTATTTTTGCGGGCGTGTGCGCGGGCGTATTTTTCAAAAAGCTCGGCTACGGCCTCACGCACGAGACTAAAACTCAGGCCGCGATAGGTATTTTGCCGACGTTTATCGGTATTTTGCTGCTTGCCGCGCTTGCGTTTGGACTAAAGCTCGGCGAAAACGGCGCGCTTTTTAGCTCCGCAAAAGGCCCGGGCTCCATGCACGCTCCTATCCTGATCTCGCTTGGTTTTAGCGTCGCCCTGGGCGCGCTAACGCATAAAAGCAAATTTTGCAGCGTCGGAGCGTT
>CAUPYN010000078.1:0-8497 GCA_963515575.1 uncultured Campylobacter sp. | reverse complement strand
GCTACATGCCTTATCTTCGTCAAATTTTAACTTCAAAACCCCAAAAATCATCTCACGATACTTCGCCTTATCTTTTTACGTTCAAATTTGTAAATTTTATCCGCCAATACCCGCACCCTGAAAATGTCAAATTTAAGCCTATTTATGCATTTTGTAATTTTGAAGCTTTTAAACTTGGCGCCGGGGCGCCTAGTCGCCTAAAAGCTCGCAAAAAGAGCGACGAAAAATCAGCCATCCGCATAGTTGTTTTACCTCGCCCGCTTTCTTGCTTTGCTTTTTTGGCGCGATAATTATTTTTATAAATTTTAGCTTTAATGATTAACTTAAATAAATAATGATAAAATGGCGATAAAATTACAAAAGAAGGTCGATGCAAAATTTAGAATCTAAGAGCAAGGCAACTCGCTACCTCATTTTACATATCGTCGTGCTTGTTATATGTTCGTGTATAGCCGTTTGTTTTATATTTTATAATAAATTTCAAGACTCCGTTAATTATCCTTCAAACATAGGCATAGACGCTAAAGCCGAAGCATATATGAACGTAGTAGAAATGATTTATAAACAAGTGGCTAAGCGCGACATAAACGAGTTTCAAAGGTACGCCGAAGTGGCTAATCCTATTCCTGCCTGGATATTTAAGCAAACCGGAGACAAAAACGAACTTACGGTGCTTGCCAGCTCGCAGCATCCTAATTTAATAGGCGAAATTTTGCCCTATAAATTTTGCGATATGGACTCTAGGGCGCATACGGATTTGGAGCAAAAAGGCGTTTATAAGCGCATTCGTCTGATTACGGACAATAAGGCCGAGGTTTGCTATTTTAAAAAAACCGATGGCGTGATACTGGGCTACGATATGGTTCACGCGGTAAAAATTTCAGGCTTTGACGACCCGCGTTTTTTTACTTGGCTTTCCGTAAATATGAGAAATACCGTTTTGGTTACCCTTATTATGATGCTTATTTGCGTGTTTCAGTATTGGCTTTTTTTTGGAAATATCAAAAATAGTCAAATTTCGCTCATGAAAACCAACGCTAGGCTACTAGCCAATAATTCTGAGATGCAAAAGCGCCTATATAGCGACGCGCTCACGGGGCTACCTAACAAAACGGCTTTGGAGCGCGACGTAGCGACCATGAAGAGTCCTAAAATCGTAGTCGTGGATATAGACGAGTTTAGAAAGATGAATAACTATTTTGGCGCCGAGGCTTGCGATCAAATTTTACTTAAAATGGCGCAAATAGCTAGAAAATTCGCAAACGATAACGACATGGCGGCTTACCGCGTGGGGCCTGACCAGTTTGCTCTAGTCGAAAACGCCGATTATTTCATAGATAGATACGAGGATTTGGCAAGCGAGCTTTTAGAGAGTATAAAAGGGCTGGTCATAGACGTGTCTAAAGACGGAGACGAGCAAATAGAGATAGAAATCTACTGTACGGTAGGCTTTGCCCTAGATGAGACCGATACGTTTCAAAAGGCGATGACGGCGCTTGAGTTTGCAAAGCAAAGCGGCAAGGATTTCTTTTGCTACTTTAAAAATATCGATGATACTCCTCAATACGCCGAGCAAATCAAGCGATCAAATATGATACGAAACGCCATAATAAACGATAAAATCGTGCCGTTTTATCAACCGATATTTAACAAAGACGGCAAGGTGCTAAAATACGAAACGCTAATCCGTATCCAAAATAGCTCTGAAATCATCTCGCCGAGCGTCTTTTTAGAGGTTTCAAAGCGCATCAAACGCTACACCGATATCGAAAAGATGCTAATCGAAAAGAGCTTTAAGCTAATCAAAGACAAGCCTAGCGCCATCATCTCGGTAAATTTATCCGGACGAGATATGACCGACGGCGACGTGAGCGCGTTTATCATCGAGAGGCTAAACAGATACAAGATCGCCTCAAGGGTGATATTTGAGATACTAGAGGATGAAAATATAGAAAATATCGAGCGTATCGGCGCGTTTATCGAACGCGTGCGAAGGATGGGCGCAAAGATCGCCATAGATGATTTTGGCTCGGGTTATAGCAACTTCTCCTATATCCTAAAGCTAAAGCCAGACTACATCAAAATAGACGGCTCGATCATCAAAAATATAGACTCTAGCGAGGATTCTCGGGCGATAGCTAGCGCGATCATAGCCTTTGCTAATCAGCTAGACATCACCGTCATAGCCGAGTTCGTCCACTCAAAAGAGGTGTTTGATACCTGCGTGCGCCTGGGCGTAGACGAATTTCAGGGCTTTTATCTAGGCGAACCGCGAGATAGCCTGCTGGAGTAGCGAGGCGGATAAAACGCCGTCTGATACGTTCGCGGTCGTCCGGTAATGCGCCCGCGCCAAAAAAGCCGCGTCCTATGCGGCTAAATTTGCTCGCGCCTATGCCGTCAGTATCAGCTAAAACCCGTAAAGACGGCGGCCTAAGAGCGTTTAGCAAAACCGCCCCGATTAAGAGATTTTAAGACGGGAGCTTGAAAAATCGCTTTTATTCTCAAGGGTGCCGTGCAAATTTATACGAGTTTTTTACAACGCCTACTTGAAGTTTTTATTTGTTTAAATTCTCGCCGATTTTTGCTTATTTTTAAGACATAATTTATACTTTCGGTAAAAATTTATAGGATAATCCGCCTTCCTTCATCGCCAGGCCTTATTGCTTCGTCGTCGTTCGTATTTGCTCGGTACCTTATTTGATGAAGTTCGTAAATCGTTTGTTCTTTGCTTGTGCCTTTTTTCTCCGCCGTTTGCGTAGTCTTTAAGGGCGCCGTCCGCTTTTATCGCCTTAGTCGTTTCTCTTAGATGATATTTTAGCGCAGTGCCTTTGTCTATTATTGGTATATATTTTAAAGCAGCTTGACGCAAGGCGTTTACAAACGAGGCGCTGTTAGCTCCCAAAATAGCGAGCTTGCTTTTTAAAGGTTGCGGGTTTGATAAATTTGCTATTTGGCGCGGGTAAATCGAGGCTAAATTTATCTTTAAAAAGGCTTTGATTATGCGCGCGAACCGATGCCGCGTATCTTTTGGCTTGCTCGCTCTAATTTAAATTTTATGCTACGAATCTGTGACTGATTGGGGCTTGGGCGTTTTTCGCTTATAGCCTAACGGAGATTCATCTAAATTTGATCGCGCAGGAGGTATTTTAGCCTAAATTTGCGCTTTGATCTTTTCGTAAAGCGATAAAATTTCGTCTTTTTTGATGATAAAGCTATTTTTGTTTGCGATGAGGTATGCCGAGCTTTGCATGATAGTTTGGGCGACTTTTAGTCCGTTTTGTTTCATCGTTGTGCCCGTTTCCACGACGTCTACGATAGCATCGGCAAGGCCAACTAGCGGCGCTAGTTCGATCGAGCCGTATAGCTTGATGATCTTTAGCGCGGTAGCCTTCGCGGCAAAATAATTACGCGAGATGTGCGGCATTTTGGTGGCGATCTTTAGCTCGGGAGCGTTTAAATTTAGCTCCTCGCCCTCTTTGACGCCTACACAGACGCGGCATTTACCGATTTTTAGATCAAGTAGGCGCAAGGCGTCCGGGCGATGCTCCTCAAGTACGTCAAGACCTACCACGCCGATATCCGCAGCACCGTTTACGACGTAGGTCGGGATGTCTTGGTTGCGAACCATTAGAAATTTAAAATCGCTCTCGCTCATCAGCAGTTTTCTATCCTCAAATTCAAACGAGCTATTAAAAATTTTCCTAAAAATCTCAAGCGTTTCGTCGGCGATGCGGCCTTTTGGCAGAGCAACCGTTAGCATAAAATGTCCTTTTTTTGTTCGATTAATTTTTGCATCCCGCGAAAAACGAGCATACGGTCGTAGATACTGTCGGCAAAAAAGCGCGATAAAAACTCGCCGTCGCCGCCCGTGAAGTAGATTTTCGAGCCGTTTGCCATATTTTCGATGAGAAGTAAAATCGGTTTTATGATGCCGTAGCTTACCGCGTCGGCCGTTTTTTGCGGGAGCGCGTCGAGGTCGATTTGCGAATTTAGCGAGATCTTTAGCCTGGGCGAAATCGCTTCGCAAGCTTTTAAGAGGTGCGAGATACCGGGCATTATCGTGCCGCCAAGATGCATCGAGTCCATCATAACGTCCATAGTTATCGCACTACCGGCGTCGATAATAAGGCCGTTTTTTACGGCGTAGCAGCTAGCGACCCGGTCGATACCTAGGCCGCTATAGATAGTGTCTAGCTCGAAATACGGCTCTAAATTTACAAATTTAGATAAACTGCGGAGTCTTTGAGTCATCTCGTCGTTTACGCTGATGAAATAAATCCTCTCGTCGCTTTTAAAATCTTTGAAATTTTCGAGCTTGATTTTGGTAATTTTGCCGTCCTCAAAAAAGGTGGCGTTAGTGTTGCCTACGTCACATAGAGTCATATTTGTAGCCGTTTTCTTTCATCAAATTTACGGTTTTTGAGCAGACATCCGAGCTATAAAAAATAGCCTTTTTCTTAAAATTTATACCCGTTTGCTCGGCGATTTTGCTAGCTATTTCATCAATCGCTTCAAATTCTTTGCTCAAAAATCTAGCCTTTGCGCTGCGAAAAAATAAAAGCGTATAAAAGCCCTTCATATCGACGCCCGAAAGCGCGGCGAGGGTCTTTTTTTTGGTAAATTTACCAAGCTCCGTCCAGCTCAAATTTTTTAAAACAATCTTTTTAGCTTCCAGAACTTGATAAATTTCTTGCTTCGTCATTTAAGCTCTAGGCTGTAATCGTCGTAGTAAAATTCTTTTGCGCCGGCAAAAATTTGGCTCTCGACCTCGTCTGAAAGCTCGTAAATTTTGGCGTTATCAAGCGCCAAATCGGTCTTGATTAGATAACCCGTTTTTTCCATTATATAAAGCGAGTCGTTATAAACGGTGGCGCTTGAAAAGATGGCGAATTTAAAATACGCGTCTTTAATTTTTTTCAAATTTAGGTCGCTAAGTACGATTTTGCCGTCTTTTAGTAGGATATATACGTGTTCGCCGTTTATGACTACATCCTTGATCTCGCCGTTAAAATAAACCGTTTTTTCCGGATTTATAGAGACGATACGCTTGCCGGTGGCAGCTATCATCGTGTCATTTACGACGTTTAGAGATATTACGTTGTTAAAAAACTGTTCGCTGCTAACGATTACGTCGCGTAAAATTCGGCCTTGGCTTTTATCTACGATCATGATTTTGCCGTCAAGCGTAGGAAATATAACGAGCGAGCTCATAAATAACGGCGCTGCTACGCGAGAGTCTTGTGCATAGACGTTTGAGCTCTCAAACTCGAGCAAAACCTCGTTTGTTGCGATATCGATGAGATATATGACGTTGCCCGCGGTTAAAGCGGCGAGCTTGTCGCCCTCAAGAGCGGCCGATACGACGGCTTGATTAAAGCTTCTTTGAAATAAAATTTCGTTGGAGCTATTTTCGACGACCAAATTTCCGTTTAAGTCCGAGCTGATAAATTTACCGTCGCCGTAATTTAACAAGGTTGAGCCCTTTGGCAGTTTTATCTCCGGCGCAAGCAAGCCGTTTTTGGTTATAACCATGCCGTTTTTTAGCACCGCTCCGTTTAGGCTCGCAGTCGCGATGCTAGAAGGTAGCCTATTTTCCGAGATTTTTTCATTTTGCACATCGGTCGGTTCGAAATATTGCCTTTTCGTGCTGCATCCGGCGAGTACGGCCGCGCACAAAACGGCGGCTAAAATAGTCTGAAATTTTTTCATTTTGCTTTTCCTTGGTAGTGTTCTAAATTTTTGACAAGATCTTGGAGCTGCGAATTTAATGGGATTTTCTTAAATTCGTTTTTGGCTTCGTCGATTTTATCTTCTTTTAATAGCTCATAGCCGTTAATTGCGGCTCTATACGAGCTTAAAATTTGACCGCTAGGCTCGTTTAATTGATATTTTACGATATCTTTTAAAAGCGGATCGATCTGCTCGTTTGCTAGCGATTTTAACGCGTTCGTGTCGTTGTTATCGACGGCTACTTTAAATTCGTAAAGTGCGTAAAGAGAGGAGTCTTTTTGCTTTAACTCGGCTTTTGCTTGCTCGTCTTTTGGGTTAAGTATCAGCTTAGCATAGGCGGCGTTTGCGGCTTTGAAATCTTTTTCTTTTAAGGCGTCGTTTATATAGTATCCGATCGCGCCGATCGCGCCTAAAATGACCGCGGTTATGATAAATTTGCTATATTTTTTAAAAAATCTTTCGCTTTTTATCATATTTTCTAAAAATTGTTCTTGAGTATTTAGCTCTTCTTTTATGGAGTTGATATCGTCTTTGATAGCCAAGCTTTTTCCTTAAAATTTTAGATATTGAAAGTTCGTAATTGTAGCATAATAATTATAAAACACCATAAAAATCAAGACAAAATGTGCTATAATGCGAGAAAATTTAAAAATTTAAACGAGGTTTTATGCAAATAGACGATACGCTGCTGGCTAAGCTTGAAAAGCTCAGCTCGCTTAAAATAGGCGAAGAGAAGCGAAAAGAGATTGAAAATCAACTTAGCGAAATTTTAAATTTCGTAGATATACTAGACGAGCTAGACTTAAGCGACGTGGGGGCGGTCGTAAGCTCCATAGACGGCGGAACTCCGCTAAGAGAAGATGTAAGCGTAAGCTCGGACGTGATAGAAACGATACTAAAGCATGCTCCTATGAGTAGCGAGCATTTTTTCGTCGTACCGAAAATAATCGAATAAGGAAAATATAAATGGAAGAAATAAAACAGGAGGGCGTAGGCGACGCGCTAGAGCCAAAAAAAATAGACGTAAGCCTAGAAACGCTTTTAAAAACCGTCGTGCATAATAAGGCGAGCGACTTGCACTTAGTTTCAAAAAGCGAACCGCAAATTCGCATAGACGGAACGTTAAGACCGCTTGAGCTGGGAGTTTTGAGCGGACACGATATACAAGATATATGCTACGCTTTGATAACCGATACTCAAAAAAGCGAGCTTGAGGAGAATAAGGAGCTTGACTTTGCGATAGAGCTTCCGGGCGTAGGCCGCTTCAGAGGCAACTACTACTACACCTCAAACGGAGACCTGGCTGCGGCGTTTCGTATAATCCCTACCGACATACCTTCTCTTGACGATTTGAGAGCCCCGGGCGTTTTTAAAGAGGTCGTAAAGCGCGAAAAGGGCATGATACTGGTTACCGGACCGACCGGTAGCGGTAAATCCACCACCCTTGCCGCGATGCTAAACGAGATAAATTTAAGCCACAGAAAACATATCCTAACCATCGAAGATCCCGTGGAGTTCGTGCATACGAATAAAAAAGCGCTTTTTTCTCAAAGAAACGTCGGTACGGATACCCACTCATACGCTAAGGCTCTAAAAAGCGCGCTTCGCGAAGACCCCGATATCATTTTGGTGGGCGAGCTGCGCGATAGAGAGACGATATCTACGGCTATTACGGCGGCTGAGACCGGACACTTGGTTTTTGGAACCTTGCACACGAACTCCGCCATCCAGACTATCAACCGTATCATAGATAGCTTTGAAGGCGGCGAGCAGCTTCAAGTGCGAAATATGCTCTCGGTTTCTCTAACGGCGGTTATATCGCAAAGCTTGCTTCCTAAGACTAGCGGCGGACGAATCGCGATCCATGAAATTTTGATAAATAACAACGCTATCGCAAACCTCATACGCGAAAATAAAGTGCATCAAATTTACTCTCAAATGCAGCTAAATCAGCAAGTAACCGGCATGATAACTCAAACTCAGTCCCTAATGAAAGCGCTCAGAGCAAATCAAATAAGCAAAGAAATGGCAATGAGATACTCAACCAACCAGCAAGAGTTGGGGCCGCTACTGGGGATGTGATGGAGTTTGTTACGCTATTTGATGTGGTCGTAGTCTCGCTTGTGCTGATACTAGGCATAAAGGGCGTGATAAGCGGTCTTATTAAGGAGATATTCGGGCTTGTGGGGCTTATCGGCGGTATCGTGGTAGCTAGTAGATTTGCGGCAAAAGCCGGACAAATCATCAGCGACAAAGTCTATAAGCTAGACGGGGATACGGTCGTGTTTTTTGCCGGGTTTTTATCGACGCTCATCGTTTTTTGGGTCGTTTGCTTGGGCATAGGCGCATTTTTATCAAAACTAGTAGGTTTAAGCGGACTTGGATTTTTAGATAAACTGGGCGGCTTTGTCGTGGGTAGCGCTAAAATTTTCCTAGTTTTTGCGGTACTAATAGTAACCGTATCCAATATTCAGGTGCTAAACAATAAGATTGAGCCGTATTTTACCGGAAGCAAACTATACCCCGTGCTACTGGAGACCGGTAAATGGATAATGAACGTAGACGTAAAGGCGATAGCCGGCGGCGTGGGTAATATCGAGACGCCTTTTGACGCCGCCAAACAAGAGCATAAACCGAATTTAGAGCTAAATTCGACGATTTAAGGAGCAAAGATGACTATCGAAAATTTAGAATACGACGCCCTACTTGAAAAATTCAAAAAAATTTTAAGAGATAACGGGTTAAAATATACGCAGCAACGCGAGGT
>CAUPYN010000077.1:0-8586 GCA_963515575.1 uncultured Campylobacter sp. | reverse complement strand
CGAACGCTAATCAAACCCTAAGCCCCAAGCGGTTAAAATGGCTCATAGGATTTTAAAACAAAGGCTAGAAAATGCAAACTCTAACCATACGAGCGGACGAAACGCTGATAAGCCAAATAGTGGCGATAAGTAAAGCGTTAGCGGATACGGCTAATCAAAAGTTGATTATCGACGAGGATTATCCGATCTACGACGACGGCAAGACAATGGAGCAAAGAATAGCTGGATACAAAGCCGACATTGAAGCGATCAGGCGCGGAAAGCTTGAGACGTATCCGCTAGAGACGTTAAAAGCTGAGATGGAAAATGGTAATTAGACGCACGGCACGCTTTAACCGCGAGCTAAGGGCAGTGTTTGACTTTATCACAAAGGATAGTCTAAACAGAGCGCGCGATTTTAGAGACAAGCTGATCGCAAAACTACAAACGATAAGCGAGCCCTCTTATGTATCGCAAGTCCATAAGCTTTGATGATGAGCGCGTCAGAGACCTTATTTTTAAAAGCTACGTGATACCTTACGCGATAGAGGATGAGACTATTTACGTTTTAGGCATTTACAAAGCCAACGAGTGAGGAATGTAATGATAGACACTAAAGAGCAAAATTTTATTATTTATTCAACTGGCGACAATAAAGTTAATATTCAAATATTAGCCGATAAAGAGAACGAAACAATATGGCTAAATCAAAAACAAATAGCCGATATTTTTGAAGTTGATAGAACCAGCATAACAAAGCACATTAAAAATATTCTTAAAGATGGCGAATTAAAAGAGATTTCAGTTAGTGCAAAAATTTCACATACTGCAGATGATGGCAAGAAATATCTAACCACATTTTATAATCTTGATATGATAATCGCAGTAGGCTATCGTATAAACAGCGTAAAAGCAACACAGTTTAGGCGGTGGGCTACTAGCACATTAAAAGAATACATCATTAAAGGCTTTGTACTCGATGATGAGAGGCTAAAGCAAGGCAATAACGTATTCAATAAAGACTACTTCAAAGAATTACTAGAACGCATACGAGCCATAAGGGCTAGTGAAAAATTATTTTATGAAAAAGTTAGGGAGTTATTTGCGCTAAGCGTGGATTATGATAAGACATCGCAGACGGCTAAAAATTTCTTTGCCAATATCCAAAATAAATTAGAATATGCTGTAACCAAAAAGACATCGGCAGAGATTATCAAAGAGCGCGCAGATCATACAAAACCGAATATGGGCTTAATGACCTGGAGCGGAAGCGGTAGAGGCAAAGAGCCGATAAAGTCAGATGTTGCTGTAGCTAAAAATTATTTACACGAGGACGAACTAAACAGGCTTAATAGATTAACGGGTATGCTACTTGACTATGCGGAAAACCAAGCAGAACAAGGCATAGTAATTCAGATGAAAGATTGGGATATTAAAGTAGATGATTTCTTAACTTTTAATGGCTATGAAATTCTAAAAGGCTTTGGTAAATTTAGTGCTGACAATGCAAAAGCTAAAGCAGAATTGGAATATATAAAATTTAAAGAACTCAAGCAAGACGAGAGTTTTAAAGATGAAATAAAGCGAATAACCTCTAAAGGCAAAAAATAAAGCCTATGGTAACGAAGCGTGAAACGAATAAAAACGGTTTTTATTTCACAAATGAAGCTTAATTAAGTTTCGAGCCAAAAAAGCCGTGAAACATCTTAATTCTTAAGAAAATTTAGCCGTTTAAGCGTTTTAAACTTAAAAACGGCAAATACTTAAATCGCAAAGTGCCTATTTTAGGGCATACCTGCGTTTTTATATTGAAAACCAAACTTTTCATTACCGATTTTTTATCTCCGAATATCTTAAATTTTTTATTACATCATAAAATAGCTCGGATGTGTTTTTAAGTGTGTAAAAATTGGCTTTATTTTTTAATAAAATACCATAAAAACGATATTTAAAGCAAAATTTCAAACAACCTCGCTTCCACCATTTAATTTAGTCTGCATAGCATTTATGTGCCAAATACCCTTAACCCCGAGCAAAGCGACTAAAACACCTCCATAAATTTAATCAAACTCGCCCGTAGGTTACGAGCGAAATTTTAGTATAATACCCAAATTTAACTAGGCAAAAGCGATGATAAACGACGAATTTTACATGTCTCTAGCGATAAAAAAGGCTTGGGAGTTTCAAATTTTAACCTACCCAAATCCCGCCGTAGGTTGCGCGGTTTTAGATGCCGGCGGCAGACTGCTCTCGGTCGCCGCGCATAAAAAGGCGGGCTTTTTACACGCCGAGCCAAGCGCGATTTTATTGGCGCTCTGCCAAAAGTGCGAGGCGTTTTTGAGCGATTTTTTACGCGAGTATCATGCGGCCTTGGGCGTCAAATTTGAAAGCGCCGCAGAGCTTGAAAATGCGGACTTGGAGCCAAATTTCACGTATGAGTACATCCTGAAAAATCACGGCGATCTGCTAAAAGGCGCCAAGGCCTACGTGACGCTCGAACCCTGCGCTCACCGCGGCAAAACTCCGCCCTGCGCCGAGCTTTTAAAGCGGCTAAAATTTGCCGAAGTCGTTATCGCTAGAGGCGACGAAAACGCCGTAGCAAGAGGCGGCGCACACATCTTGCAAAGCGGCGGCATAGTGGTCAAATTTGACGTACTACGCCAGCAGGCGGACGAGCTAATGGAGCCGTTTCTAGCGTGGCAGAAGGGGAATTTTAGCTTTTTCAAGCTCGCCCTTAGCGCAAACGGCGTCGCAGTCGGCACCGCACAGAGCAAAATCATCTCAAATCTAGCCAGCCGCACCCACTCTCACCGCCTTCGCAGCGCGGCCGAGCTGCTGGTTATCGGCGGCGCCACCGTCCGCGCCGACCGCCCGAGGCTTGACGCCAGGCTGATAGAGGGCGGCGAAAACCCAAACGTGATGATCTACTCGCGCGAGCGGGAGTTTGACGCGACTATACCGCTTTTTGGAGTGACGGGCAGGAGCGTGCGCGTAACAAGCGATATAAACGAAGCTTTCGCGCCGCGCTTAACGATGTTTGAGGGCGGCGAAAACGCGCTAAAGGCCCTAGACGAGCGCGTAAAATGGCTGCTGCTTTACCGCTCAAGCGAGCTTTTGGACGCGCCCGTGGTAAGGCTAAATTTAAAACTCAAACCGCTATTTCACGGCGAGCTTGACGGCGACGTTTACGGGTGGTATAGGATTGAGCGGAGTTTATAAATTCGTTTCAAAATTTGGTTACGCGCGGCATCTTATAAAACGAGGAGATTTATATGCGATTGAGCTTTAGTAAAAGCCTTGGCGGGGGATTTAGGATTTATTCAAGTCAAAGCTTTGGGGCAAAAAAGATGACGCAGGCGCAAATTGCCGCAGCCAAAAAGGAACAATTTTTAAAAAACGTAGCTCAAGTCTCCCAATTTTGCCTAGGCGATTTTTTGCAAAGATGCGGATATGACGTAAAAACTATAACGTACGCCGCAAATAACGATTTTGGCTTAAATAGTTCCGATTTTTTCAAAATAAGCGAAAATAGCGCGTCGTTTGATAGGCTCGTAGAGATACAAAAAGAAATAGGCGCCGAAATCCAAAAGATAAATTTTTCAGGAGCGCTATCTGCTAAAAGGCGCGAACGGCTGACTGATTTGGCGTTTGAAATGGACGAAATACTAAGCAAGGCCTGCGCCGAAATGAATCCTAATGAAGCTATCTTGCAAACCATAGCTCAAAACCGTCAAAAAACTATGAGGATATTAAAGACGAATGGAATAAAGCCGCTATGTCGCCGTTTAAAAAATAATTTTCGGCATCGCTTTTGGGATTAGCGGATTTTTGGCTTTTGCCGACGCGATGGCGCTTGCGTCAAGCCGTGCAAGCTTGCTCGAGTTTATTGTGGTGTTTATCTTATTTTTTATGCCGCTAGTAGCTACGTTTATTTTATATAAAAAGCAAACGGCAAAACCTAAAATTTAAGATAAAACTAGCGCCCGTATTTTGCGTACGGTAGATTACGCAAATATTTAAAAATGCGACTACGCCTACTTTTTAACGAAACATTTTATAAATTTGCGCTATGATTTTGTAAATTTAAAGGAGAAAAATGAAAGAGATAACGCTAAACGGAGCGAAATTTCAGGTCGCGGCAAACACGATGGAGGAGCTAAAAAACGAGGCTCTGGGCGATAAAAACGGCGAAATGTATAAATTTCTAGCCAAATTTAACGCTAGTGAGCCTGATATCTTTATCCTAGACGGCTTTGCGACGAAGGAAAATTTAGAGATAAAAGAGGGCGCAAACGTCGTATTTATCAGGCGCGGCGCGATGCCGGGGCGAGAAGTTCTAAAGGCCATGATCGCCTCCAGAAACAGCCCCGAGCTAAACGAGGCGCTAGCTAGCGGCTGCGTGGGCGTGGCGGGGCTGGGCGGGCTTGGCTCAAATATCGCGCTAAGCCTAGCACGCACGGGCGTCGCCAAGCTTGTGCTGGCCGACTTTGACGTCGTGGAGCCTAGCAACCTAAACCGCCAGCAGTACTTCGTCCGCCACATCGGCATGAAAAAGACGGACGCCCTAAAAGAGCTCATCGCCGAGGTAAATCCATTTGTTGAGGTCGTGACGCACGACGTGACGCTAACTGCCGCCAACGTTGCCGAGATTTTCGCGCCGTGTGGCGTCATCTGCGAGGCCTTTGACAACGTCGCGGGCAAGGCGATGATGGTAAACGAAGCCGGAGCTAGCCTGCGGGACAAAAAGATCGTCGGTGCGTCTGGTATGGCGGGCTACTTTAGCTCAAATCTCATAAAAACGGTCAAATTTGCGCGAAACGTCTATCTGTGCGGCGATCTGCAAAATGCCGCAGGCGTAGGGCAGGGGCTCATGGCCGCGCGCGTGGCGATCTGCGCAAATCACGAGGCAAACCTTGCCATCAGGCTTTTGATGGGGCTTGATGAGGTTTAGTTTTCGTTAGTTTTTATTTGCGAAGGCGGAGCTTGGAAAATCGGTCGCTAGCTTTACTTTTGCCGTTTTGTATGTTTTAAAGGCGACCGGCGCGGCAAAACGAGCCGATAAATTTAGCCAGGCCTTCTTGGGTGAATTTAGTCGGCGCCGCCCGTGCGTAATTTTTGGGCTGAAATCCAAAAGCTAAAAAATACTAAAATCGCTTTTTTAGCGGTTTTTACGAAGGCTAAATTTATGAGGCGAGCGCCTTTAAACGGTATGCGCGCCGCCCGTGTGCTAAATTTAGATTTTACCGATTTTTGCTAATTCGCCTAAAATTTTAGAGAGTTATAAGCCGTGCTCGCAAGTTACGTTTATATGAGCCTGATTTATTTTAGCTTGCGCCACTACGCGTAAATCTAAACCGTAGGATTAACGCCTGCTTAAATTTAGCTAAAAAAACTTGATATCTACCGCAGGCCGACCGATTTTGCCGTAGTTTAGTTTATAGCTCGCATTTTTACGATAAATTTAGCTTTGGCGCGGCGAGAGCTAAAGTCGCGCGCGCATTCTAGCGTCGGTGGTACGCGTAAATACCGACGGGATAGGGATTTAGCTTACGAAGATATATTAGCGGCTTGGCAAACATGTGCTTTTAGCTTGCGCCACTTTGATCTTTGTTTTATTTTGCCGTGCGGTACGTATCGTTTAAAGCGCGCAAGGGGGGGGGCGGATGATTCGTACTCGCTATTTGGTAAATTCGGCTTTTTAAGGATCGGTCTTTGGGTTTACTTTTTAAATTTACTGTAAATCCGCTATCTAAACGCAAGAACCGACCCGGATAAATTTATAATCCCGGCTAAAAGCCGTTTTGGCCGGGATGAGAGAGCTATTTTCCGGCCGTCAGCATCGTCTTTAGTATGCGTTTGCCGACCTCTACGCCCGGCTGATCGTAGGTGTTTATGCCTAGCATTATGCCCGTAGCCGACGTGAGAAGCTCGAAATAATAAATCAAAAATCCCGCGCTCGCCTCGTCTAGCCGCTCAAGCTCGATGACGTCTACACTGATGCCTTCTTGCACGAGCGCATGCATGGTGGCGCTGCACTGAGCATTGATTAGCTCGCCCAAATTTAGCCCGTTTACAAAGTCGCAGCCCTCAAGACCGTTTAGGCTAATGCTCGGTATCGCAGTGTTTACGTCTGCGGCGGCTACCTTGATGAAGCTTACCGTTTTGTCCTTTACTCCGTCCATGATTAGCTGCAAAAAGCTGTGCTGATCGCGCGAGCCGATGAGTCCGACGGGCGTGAGTCCGTAGCGTTTGTAGCCCTTTTTCTTACCCAGGCTCTCCGCCCACAGCTGCACGTACCAGTCGTTAAACTCTAAAAATCTATCGCCGTAGCTAAATATCACGTTGATCTTGGCGTTTTTATGCGTCGCGTAGTGATAGGCTTTTTGTAGCAGCGTATCGTCGCCGTCTTCTAAAAAACGCTTTTTACACGCCCGCGCACCCTCTAGCAGCGCCGCCGCGTCGTATCCGCATAGCATTAGCGGCACCAGACCGATCGCGCTAAGCACGCTAAATCTGCCGCCGACGTTTTTAGGGATATTAAAAAATTTGATGCCGTTTTGCTTGGCGTAGGCTTCTAGCGGCGAGGCGGGGTCTGTTATGACGATAAAATTTGCGCTCAAATTTGAGGGCTTAAAGCGCTCCAAAATGCACTTAAGCAGAGTGATCGTCTCGATCGTAGTGCCCGATTTTGACGAGATGATAAAAAGCGTCTCGTTAAATTTGATGTTTTCGCAAACGCTTTCAAAGCTAAATGCGTCCACGTTATCGAGAAAATAAAGCTCACGCTCGCGGCTCCTTTTAGCGCTTGAGAGCATCGTTTTTAGCGCCTTGACGCCCAGACTGCTACCGCCAATGCCTACTAGCACGACGCTTTTTACGTGCGTGAGCGTCGCCTCATACTCGGCGATTTCGCTTAGTAAGTTTGCGCCGATTTCGGGCAGGTGATAGTAGCCGATCTCGCCGCCTTTTAGCTCGTCGTTCATGCGTTTGGCGTAGGAGCCGATCGCGCTTAGCGGCGTTTTTTCGAAAAATAACTCATTTTTTAGCATTTTTGCCTAGCTCGTAGAAGAAATTTGTCGCCTGCACGAAGCCATCGACGCTACCGCAGTCAAAGCGCTTGCCCTTAAATTTATACGCCAGCACCATGCTGTCTTTGGCTTGCTCTTTTAGCGCGTCGGTAATTTGCACTTCGCCGTTCTTGCCGGGTTTGGTGCGCTCTAGGATCGTGAAAATATCAGGCGTCAGGATATAGCGGCCGATGACGGCTAGGTTGCTCGGAGCTTCTTTGGGGTCTGGTTTTTCGACCATGTCGCTAACCATGAGCAGATCGTCCTCGATCGCGCGACCCGTGACGATGCCGTAGTTTTTGCTTTGCTCGATCGGCACTTCCATCACGGCGACGATGCTGCAGCGGTATTTTTCGTAGATTTTTACCATTTGAGATAGCACGCCTTCGCCCTCTTCGTTTATGCAGAGGTCATCAGCCAGCACCACGCCAAAAGGCTCGTCTCGTACGAGGACTTTGCCCGTGTGGATGGCGTTGCCTAGGCCTCTCATGCTCTCTTGACGCGTGAATGAAAACGTGCAGCGCGCCATCAGCTCTCTGATTTCGGTTAGCAGGTGTTCTTTATTGGTGCCCGATATCTGATGCTCTAGCTCGTAGCTGATATCAAAATAATCCTCCAGCGCGCGCTTGCCGCGACCGGTGATAAACGCCATGTTTTTCATGCCGGCCTCCAGCGCCTCGTCCACGCCATAGTGGATCAGCGGTTTTGTGAGGATCGGCAGCATCTCTTTTGGTAGCGATTTGGTCGCAGGCAAAAATCTCGTGCCGTAGCCCGCAGCGGGAAATAAACAAGTTTGTATCATGATTTTCCTTTTGATTTTTTAGGAGATTATAGCGAGTTTTGGCTTATTTAATGTATTAAGGAGGATTTGGCGATAAATTTGCGGCTTGTCTTGCAAGGGCAACGAAGTGAAATCATTAAAAGTCATCTCACGATACGTTGCCTCAATTATTGACGTTCAAATTTGAAGTTAAAATTGTAAATTTTACTTGCCGAGATTTGCATCTTTATGGCGCTAATTTTATTTTCGTCAAATTTAACTTTACATATTTGTAGCTTCTAAAAAATTAAAGCTTTCCTCTTTTATTGGGAGAGGAAGGGGGTTCTACTTACGAAGCGTCGCCCCTTCCTCTCCCAAGCCCTCTCTAACCCCACTGCACGTTTAAGGTGGCGACACTGCTTTGCTCGCGCAAAGCGTCGCATATTTTAATAATTAAATTTAAAAATACACGGCACGATAGTATCAAATTTAACCAATTTAAATTTTGCATTTTCAAGACTCGAGTTTCGGTGTGTAAAATTTATCAAAATTTTAATCTCGATATATTTAAATAAAAGCTAAAAATAAAACGTGAATTTGCGAATTTAAAAGATAAGTACTCTAAATTTAACGCATAAATTTACGCCGCTAGGGCAAATTTGACCGCCAAGCGGCGGTAAATTTATATCCCTTTAAACGCTGCTTTAGCGTTTTCTAGGTCGTTTGCGTCGGGGTGGGTTGCAGCTCTAGCCCATCTGGCTTCGCGCTCCGGAGTCACGG
>CAUPYN010000076.1:0-8649 GCA_963515575.1 uncultured Campylobacter sp. | reverse complement strand
ACACAGGAAGACCTATATCAGAAACTGTTGAAATTGATAAGAGAGAATCCGCTTAAGTTTAATTGAGCCTAAATTTTTATATCCTTCGGTGTTTTTAAATATACGCAAAAATATCTTTAAAGTCCGTCTATATCGGGGCTTTTTTATGTCTTTGGACGTTTTGGGGAGTTTTATAAGGGGATTAGATGGTTACCCTGAAAGGATTCGAACCTCTGTTAGCTGATCCAGAGTCAGCAGTTCTACCACTAAACTACAGGGTAACGATAGGCGAAATTATAGCGAGCGAAATTTAAATCAGCTTTAATTATCTCAAATTTTGAGGATAAAATCGTAAAAAATCATCAAAGCGCGATAAAATGAGCTTGCAATCGTTGCTGGCAGCACTGCAAAAATATTCTCGAGTAAAGGCGGAAGTTCTTGCGGTCAAAATTCGGAAGCAAATTTAACCGCGTTAAAAATGCTTCCGAATTTAATACGATAAAATCGCCGCATAAATTTGACCGGATTTAAATTCGCAAAATTTAAATGCCAGATTGACTACAGAACAAAAACTAGGCCAAATTTACTTCCAAATTTTCCTACAAGCACCGCGTTTTAGTAAATTTCACAGCCCGAATTTTTCAAGATGCGCTAAAAACTTTTCGGGCGAGTAAAAGCCGATGAGCCGTGCGTTTTTTAGCTCATCTTGCATGTGGCTACCTGCGCGAAAAAATAGGATCGCAGGCGGTCCGATGAGTCCGAATTTTTTCATTATCTGCGCGTCGTCACTGCTGTTTTTTGTTACGTCCACTCGCAAAAGAGTGAAATTTTCCAGTTTTTTTAGCACGGCTTCGTCTTTAAAAGTGATCTCGTCAAGCTCGTTACAGCTAGCGCACCAAGTCGCATAAAAGTCGATCAGTACGAGCTTAGACGAGCTTTTTACTGCATTTTCTAGCTCGGTCAAATTTGAGACGGCGATAAAATTCGGTTCGTTTTTGCTCAAATTTACGCCTGCGCTACCTGTGTTTTTAAAACCTTCAAGCGGATTTAGCGCCGATTTAGCGCCCGAAAACGAGCCCGCGATCAGCAAGACGGAGTAGATAAAGGCTAGTAGCGCCGTGCCTTTTAGTAGTTTTTTGCCGCCGCTTTGCTCGCTACTTGTCGCATCAAAAGCTCCGAAAAATACGCTAGCAAACACGCCGATAATGCCGTAAAGCAGTAGCTCCGCCATAGCTCCCAGTACGCGCGCGCTCAGCCAAACCGCCATTATCAGCATGATAAAGCCAAAAATCGTCTTGATTTTGTCCATCCAGGCGCCCGGCCGCGGCAAAATTTTACCCGAGCTTGCTCCGATCAGCAGTAGCGGCACGCCCATACCAACCCCCATCGTAAAGAGCGCAAGCCCGCCAAACAGCGCGTTTCCGCTCTGCGCTATGTAAAGCAGTGCGCCCGCAAGAGGCGCTGCCACGCATGGGCTAGCGATGAGCGCGGATAAAAATCCCATCGCAAAAACACCGATTATGCCGCCCTTGCTTTGAGCTTTTTTGCTAAGCGCGTTTTGCATAGCAAGGGGCATCTGAAGCTCGTAAAGTCCGAACATCGAAAGCGCGAGTGCAACGAAAACGAGGCTAAAGCCGATCAGTACGGCTGGGGTTTGTAGCACGCTTTGTACGCCCGAGCCAAAAACGCTAGCCGCCACGCCTGCTACCGCGTAGGCACAGGCCATCGCAAAAACGTAGACGACAGAGAGAAAAAAGCCGCTAGTAGCGCGCGAGCTTTTGCTTTTGATGTTTTTAGCGTGCGGGTTACCGCTATCAAATTTGACTGAGTTTTCGTCTACCGTGCTTAAATTTACGGCGCCGCTTTTGCCGTCATGCGCGCTGCTAGCTTGTTTTGAGACGATGATAGATGATAGGATCGGTATCATCGGAAAGATGCAAGGCGTGAGCGAGAGTAGCAGTCCGTAGCCAAAAAACGTAGCGAGCGAGAGGAGGAAATTTGCGCTGCTAAGGCTTGCGGCGATGGAGTCTTGCTCGGAAAGCGGGGCTTGCGAGCCGGCAAAATCAGGCTCGGCGGCCTCTATGATCTGCGCGACGGAGTAGCCGCCAAGACCCTTTTTGACGCTAAATTTGAGCACTTGCGGTTGGTAGCAGATGCCGTCTTTGGCGCAGCCTTGGTATTCGAGCTTTAGAGTGAAATTTTCGCCGCCGCTAAGCCCTTTTAGCAAATTTATCGGCACGAAAAGGCTAAATTTATCCGTATAAACCTCGCGTTCGTCGTAAATTTCGCCTTTTGGGAAGTTTAGATGCGAGTTTAAAATTTTATCGCCCAGGCTCGCTACTAGGCTGTCTTTGTAGACGTGGATATTTGGCGCCGGGGCGAATCTAAACTCGACGTTTTGCTCGTCGGCATGCGCGGTGAGACCGAAGGCTTCTTTGACCGAAAGCGGTTCGGCAAACATAGCGCAGCAAGCCAGAATCGCCGCAAAAATCATCCTAAAAATCATAATATTCCTTGAAATTTTTGTCGTATTTTACACAAGCTCCCATAAAGTCAGCGTTAAATGTTAAATTAAGAGGCGTATTTTAGCTAAATTTTAATTATTTGATAGTAACATTTTAAAAATGTCCAAAGGAGGTTTAGAATGAGTAAAAACGGCACAGATAGCGTAAAATTCGACTACGAGCACGAGCTTCGAAAGCTGCAAATCGAGCTTTTAAAATTTCAAAATTACGTAAAAGAGCAGGGCCTACGCGTACTCATCATCATCGAGGGGCGCGACGCGGCGGGCAAGGGTGGCTCGATAAAGCGCCTAACCGAGCATCTAAATCCGCGCGGTTGCCGCATCGTGGCGCTTGAAAAGCCGAGCGACGTCGAGCGCTCGCAGTGGTATTTCCAGCGTTACGTCGCGCATTTGCCAAGCGCTGGCGAGATCGTGATCTTTGATCGCTCGTGGTATAACCGCGCAGGCGTGGAGCCCGTTATGGGCTTTTGCACACAGGAGGAACACAAGGAGTTTTTGCGTGAGGTGCCTAAATTTGAGGAGATGATCAAAAACTCGGGCATTATTTTCTTTAAATTTTACCTCTCGGTTTCAAAAGAGGAGCAAAAAAAGCGTTTCAAAGAGCGCCTCACCGACCCGCTAAAGCAGTTTAAAATCTCCCCAGTGGATGAAAAAAGCCAGGAGCTCTGGGATCAGTACACCATCGCCAAGTACTCGATGCTGCTAGCCTCAAATACGCCTTTTTGTCCGTGGACGATCATCGTCTCAGATAGCAAAAAGCAGGCTCGCATAAACCTTTTTAGATATATCCTAGTAAATGTCGAATACCCGAAAAAAATAGACGCCAAAAACTTCGAGTGCGATGAAGGTATCGTAAGGAGCGGCGAGGAGGAGATACGCCAGATGGAGGCAAACCTCAAAAACGAGAAGCTATCTAAGATGAACGGATAAGGCAAGTTTGGGTCAAATTTGACGTGCGATGCGGCAAACGGCCTCGCGAGATTTTGTCAAAACAGGTCAAATTCGACTCGGCCGTTAAATTTATACGCAGGCGGCCAAACCCGCGCCTTTTTGACGCGAACGGCGGAATTGGCACTCATCTGTTTAAATTTACTAGCCGCTTTTGTAAATTTAACAAAGCCGAGCGGGGCTAAAATTTAACTCAAATTTGCCAAATTTTAGGCGCTCGGCAGGTTAAATTTAAACCGCACAGAGCCTTTACTCGCGCATTTTATAGCCAAATTTAAACATCCTCCACGTCATCCACGTCGTACCATGCGCCAACTAGTAAACCCTGAGACGTTGCCGTTATCAAGATATTGGTCCAGTGGAGCGCGCTGCCGATTTGCGCTTTTGCAAAAACAGCGATGTAGCCGGATAAAACCGAGAGTATAAACATGTAGACATAAATTTTAAACAGCGGATTTTGCGTGACGCGCGCCAACCTAAAATTTAAAATCGTCCAAGAAATCGCCGACAAAGTAAATAAAGTAAAAAATATAAGCATAAACTCGGCGCTATAAAATCTTTCCTTAAAATATACCGTTGCCACCATAACAACCCAAAAAATCCAACTCGCATGAAACGGTCGCACGAGATTTATCTCGCATAGAGGCTGAAGCGCTTTAAAAGCCGCATAAAAACAAACGATTGTGCCTATAGTCCCGAGTACCCAATGGTTTCTGTCCTGAGACTGCGGCGAAAAAACTACAATGTAAGACCACAAAATCGTAAGCGACATGCAAATAGCCGCTAAAAATCCTAAATTTCTTGCGTTGTTTACGGTTTGGGCTCTGTCTTCGGTCAAATCTTGTTCGTTTTCTCTCATCTTATTCCTCCTTTATCATAGTCCAAGCGTATAGGTAAAACGCAGTCGGCAGCACGTAGAGTATCGCAATGCTTAACGCCGCAAGCAGTATGGAGAAGATCGCCGTAAAATAGCCCGTAGATAGCATTATCTGCAGCGCAAAGGCGATAATAAAGCTAGCGATAGCGAAAAATACGTAAGTCTTAAAAAGATCGTTTTCCGTAATCTTTGCAAGGCTAAAATTTAACTTAGCCCAAAGGACGGCTAGATAGACGGTGATAGCTAGTATAAACAGTCCCGCCAATCCGGCACCGATCGCGGCGGGTCGGTCCTCTACGCCGCGTATAAAGCCAAACGCTATACCAACTACCGCAAATACGATAGATGCAAAAATCATCTGTTTATAGATGCTAAGCACGTCGGCGCCGTAAATTTCCTCTAGTTTTTTAAGCGCATACCACATATAAACGGCTGCGGCGAGAAAAAGCACGAAATTTACCGAGCCTTCAAGCAGTTTTATCATCTGTTCTTGCGACTCGCCGTGCGGCCGCGTAAATATCAGATAAAGCTTGGTAAAAAACGATACGGCAACGGTCGCTAGCATAAGCCGGCACGAGATGATACCTTGCCTTTTGGCTTCTTTTAGCACCTTTTGGTTATATGATGTCTCTTGCATGTTTATCCTTTCGGGCAGATTTTATCTATTTATTTTGATTTGCTCGGCGTCAAATTTGAGCTCCGTTGCTAGCTCGTGTTGAGTGCTAAAATTTGGTTCGTTTGCGCCTGTTTCGTTTAAATTTTCTTTATTTTCGTTGCTAAATTTACCCACGCTGATCCATGCCGCAAGCAAAATGCACGAGGCCGCAAGATCAAGGGACGCGGCTATGTGGGCTTTAAATTTAGCTACGGGCAAGATTAGGCCGGGCCAGGCGGCCTCTAGCGCGTAGTATGCGACATTTACGGCGACGTTTACGGCAAACGTCCATCCGTAGACGCGAAAAAGTACGCGGTTGAGCGCGCGGGATAGCTTAAAATTTACAGCACTCCACGAGACCGCTACGGCAAATGCGACTAGCGGAAGCAGGGCGTAAAATATGACGTCGAGAAAATTTTCGTCAAGGACGTAGAGCGCGATGAGGCATAAAATAGCCGTTAAAAAGCCGTTGTAGGCGTTATTAAAGAGGTTAAAAACGTTTGCGCCCGATAGGTCTTGGGCGTGGGCTAGGGCGTAGTTAAAAGATGTTAGCGCAAGCAGCCACGCAAAAATATGAATCAGCCAAAATATGTTCCAATCGCCCGCCAGGTAGCTAGCGTTTGCCGCCAAAATGCAAACCGCGCCGACGATGCCTTGGGTTTTGGCTTCGCTAAATTTTATTTTCAACCTTGCTCCTTTGTCGCGCTCGGGTCGTTTTTGGCTTTAAATTTATAAATTTGCGACCCGTAAAATAGAGAATATACATAAATTTGTTTTAAATGACTATTAAATTTAAGCTGCTTTGGAAATTTTAAGCTAAGCTCCATAAAAAGGCGAGATTAAACCAAGAGCCCTAAAAGCTCAGACTAAATTTAGACGCCGCCCTAAAATTTATAAATTTAAACGCCGCGAAAAAGGCAAAAATTTTTTGTATGGGTTTAGGTTTGGGCTTGGTACGGCAAGCTCGTTATTTTAAACGGTTTTGGTATTTACTTACGTCTCTATGCCGTTTAAAAAATATTTTAGAGCGATAAATCGCAAAATTGTCTAGGCTGAGGAGCTAAAAAACGCTTGCGTATCGCGTTTTTTGGAGGGGAGTGGCGACTACGTTGATTTTGGCTAGATGGGGCTAAGTTTGCGGCTCAAAGGACATTAGCAAAATTTGGATGTTTGTAAATTTTAAGGCGTTAAATTTGACGTATTTTAGGCTAAATTTAGCGGCAAATAACGCAAAAAATAAAGGCTAGAAACGCGCTCTAGCCTTTTACTTTAGTATATGCCGCGTTTTGCGCTTCCTGAGCTTATTGGCTTGTTGTTAGGACAGTCCTCTTAACTGATTTTAGCTAGTTCTATTTGCGCCGTCTATGCCTTTTTGGCGATCTGTGTTAAATTTTCCATAACTCATTTTGATTCGGCGCTACATTTATAAATATCAAATCTAAGACTAAAATAAAAGATTAACAATATATAAATTTTAAAAATGAAACGTAATCCTACCGCGCCGAATTTTATCTACGTTAAATTTATAAGTGCGGTGCAGAAAGACAAACGCTACGTTAAAGCATAAGTAAGCAGCAGACTTAACCGCCGTAAAACAAAAGCTCGCTTAAGCACTACTTAAATCTTTTTTCTAAAATTTTAGAAAATTCCCAAGTCTTTCTAGCTTCGCTCAGTTCTTTTTTTTCGAGTTTTGCTACCATCATCTCCTCGTTTTTGCCTAGGCGTGAAACCACCTCGCCAAAGGGGCTAATAAGCATCGAATCGCCGTAAAAGCTCCACTGTTCGCCGCTTGCGGCCTTGTGGTTGCCGACTCGGTTTACGCGCAGGACGTAGACGTTGTTTGTAAAGGCGCGGGTTTTTAGCAGCTCCTCCCAGCGCGACTCGCTAAAAAACGTGCACGCGGTAGGAACTACTACGGCATCGACTTTCTTGCGCGCCATATACGCCCACGCCGCGCCAAAATGCGCCTCAAAGCCAAACATCACGCCGATTTTAAATTTTTCGTAGCTAAAGACGGGTAAATTTAGCTCGCCCTCGTCTTTGTTGGTAAAAAATTTCGCCTCGTTCCAGTGCGGGTAGGGCATCAAGATCTGCTGCTCGTAAAAGCGCGAGGACGCGGGGCTAAATCTCGCCGCGACCTTTACAAAGCCTTTGCCTTTGGGTAGTACGAGCGGGGCTAGGATTTCTAGATTGTATTTTTGCGCCATCGCGGCAAGCGCATGCTTTTTGCGCTCGCTTTGCTCCTTGATGAGGCTTTTTGGCATGAGCTCAAGCTCTTTAAAAAAGCTATTTAGCACGTATTCTCCGAGCACCACGAGCCTAGCGCCCTCATCCGCGCAAATCCTAAAATAATAGTCTAACCGCGACTCGCTCATGGGCTGAGTCGGCAGCTGCAAGGCGCAAACGGCTGCGCTACTCATCGTCCGCGTCCTTTACGACTAGCTTTGCATTTTGCAGGATTTTGTCTGCTTCCTCGAGCAGCTTTTTGCCCTCTTTGTGTAGCTTGACGCTTTGCTCTAGGCTTAAATTTTCATCGCCGAGCTGTTTTAAAATTTCATTTGCTTTGGCGAGTTTACTCTCAAAATCCTCGCTTAAATTTTCACTCATCTAAAACCTTTTTTATGATTTTTTCAAATTTATCTACTTCGACCAAAAACGCGTCGTGACCGTAGTCGCTGTCTATCTCGTGGTAGTCGCACGCCTTGCCGATGCCGCGTAGCGTCTCGTGCATCTGCTGCATACAGCTTGGCGGAAACAGCATATCGCCGCTAAATGCTATAAGCGTAACTTTGGCGCAAACGGGCGAGAGAGCGTGCGCTAGGTCGTCGTAGTGGCGCGTGCAGTCAAAGATATTCATCATCTTTACTATATAAAGGTAGCTCAGCGGATCAAAGCGCTTGGGAAAACCGCGGCCGTTGTACTCCATATAGCGATCGACCTGAAACCGCCCCGTAAGCTCGTAAAGGCCGTCGGTCTCGACGTAGTTGCGGCCGAATTTGGAGTCCATGGAGCTAGGAGAAAGAAAGCTGATGTGCCCCGCCATGCGTCCTAGCGCCATGCCGGTTAGCCCCTGCGCGGCGATGTCGTTTTCGTCGTACTGGCCGTCTTTGAAACCAGGATCGCGCAGGATGCCCTCGATCGCGATTTTGTTAAACGCGATCGCCCAGGCCTTGCATTGATAGGTGCTGGCTAAAATGATGACTTTTTTAGCAAAATTCGGAAACTCGATCGCAAAGCAAAGCGCTTGCATACCGCCTAGGCTACCGCCCGCGACCGCATGCGCTCGCTCGATACCTAAGTGCTTAAAAAGCCTCATCTGCGCTTTTACTACGTCGCTGATGGTTAGCACAGGAAAGCGCAAGCGATACTGCTTGCCCGTGCTTTTTTCGATACTGAGCGGATTTGTCGAGCCGAAATTTGAGCCGAGGATGTTTACGCAGATGACGAAAAATTTGCTCGTATCTATGCCCTTGCCCTCGCCCACTAGCGCGTCCCACCAGCCGAATTTCTGCTCGTTTTCGTATCTGCCCGCGGCGTGGTGGCTACCGGTTAGAGCGTGACATACGACTATGACGTTGCTTTTATCCTCGTTTAGCTCGCCGTATGTTTCGTAGGCTAGCTCAAATTCGGGTAAAATTCGGCCGCTCTCAAGATAAAGCGGCTCAT
>CAUPYN010000075.1:0-8745 GCA_963515575.1 uncultured Campylobacter sp. | reverse complement strand
CTCTTTTAGTAGGCTAAACACTTATCTGCAGTGCCCGCGGCGGTATTATTACAGATATATTTTGAACGTAAAGCCGCCCGTGATGCCGCAAACGTCCTCTGCAGCGGACTTCGGTAACTCGCTGCATAGGGCGCTTTTTGAGTATTACTCTAAATTTGAGCGATTTGACCTCGCTAAATTTGAAACAGTGCTAAGAGAGCTAAATACGCCGCCGCTAGAGCGCGAGATAACGATGATAAAGATGCAGAATTTTAAGGTCGTAGAAGACGCGAGATATGAGGCTGGATGGCGCGTGCATGGGCTCGAAAAAGAGCTTGATAGCGTGTTTGCGGGCGTGCGCATAACGGGTAAAATCGACCGCATAGATGGGCGCGGCGGCGAGCTAGCGGTGATTGACTATAAAAGCGGCAAATTTGACGCCAAATCCCTGCAACTGCCCTTTTACGAGGCGCTCGTGGGTAGGCCTTGCGAGGGGTACTTTTACGATCTAAAAGATAGCATGAACTTGGTAGCGAGCGAGGCTAGCACGGACGCGCTGGACGAGGCGATCGAGCAGCTAAAATCCATCAACAACACGCCGATAAATTTTGGGGAGGCGAAGGGCGCGATGAGCGAATATGAAGACTATAAAATTTTAGTGAAAGGTGAACTATGAAGCCGTTTTTGGCCCTCGAGGCGAGTGCGGGCAGCGGCAAGACCTTTGCGCTTAGCGTGCGTTTTATCGCGATTTTGCTATCAGGCGCCGACGCGCGCGAGATCACGGCGCTAACTTTTACCAAAAAGGCCGCTAATGAGATGAAAGAGCGCATCGTGCAGACCTTTTTGCGGCTCGAGGAAAAGAGCGCAGAGCTAGCCGAGCTAGAGCAAATTTTGGGCGCGGACAGGGATGAAATTTTAGCCATGCGCGACGCGCGGGCGACTCATTTTTTAGAAAGCGATCTAAAAATCGGCACGTTTGACTCGTTTTTCGTCGGCATTTTACGCAGCTTTTGCCTAAATTTGGGACTAAGCGCGGATTTTGAAGTGAGCGAAAATTTAAACGAGCTGCAACGAGGCGAGTTTGTCGCGAGCGTGAGCAAGGATATGCGGCTGCTAAAAGCGCTTGCAAATTTGATAGCGACGGCCGAGCGCAGTCAGAGTAGCTTTTTTGAGAGCTTAGAGATGTTTTACGAAAATTTCGGCGAGCTAAAAAGCAGCGAAAATGCGTCGTTTCCAAACGAAAGCGGCGTAGAAGAAGCGCTAAAAAATATGCGCGAATACGTCCTAGCTAGAGGCGGCGGCAAAGACGCGCAAAGCGCCGTGAAAGAGGGCAGTCCGAGCGAAATTTTAGCTCGCTCTTTTATGTCGCGCGCAAGCCTTGATTATCGCACGTTTTCTAAAATTTATACGCCGGAGCTCGACGGGATGTTTTTTGAGTTAAAAGCGCGGCTAAAGCGATATTTTGACGCGCTGGAGGAGTATAAAATCGCAGAGCTGGCTAGATTTTTAAAAATCTACAAAGAGTGCAAAATCTCGCTAAACAAAAGACTAAATTCGCTTGCATTTAGTGACGTAACGCGCCTGGTTTACGAGCTTTTACGAGGCGGCGAGACGGACGCACAGATGCTTTATTTTAGGCTCGACGGGCGGATAAACCACCTGCTCATAGACGAATTTCAAGACACCAACGTCGCGCAGTACGAGATCATGCGCCCGCTTATCGAAGAGATCGTCGCCGGATACGGACAAAACGGGCTTGGCAGCTTTTTTTACGTCGGCGACGTAAAGCAGAGTATTTACCGTTTTCGCGGCGGCAAAAAGGAGCTTTTCGGCAAGCTAATGCGAGATTTTCCGCAGATCAAGACGCAAAATTTGGAGGTAAATTATCGCAGCAAAAAGGCGCTGGTTAGATTTACGAATGCCGTATTTGCAGGCAAGATCGAAAATTTTAAACCGCAAAGAACGCCACAAAAAGATGGCGAGCGAGTAAATTTGGTAGGCCGGATGCCGTATTTTGAGGCGGAGGCGGACGATCTTGGATTCGTGCGAGTAAGCAGCGGCGATGACGTAGCGGCAGAAGCGGCGCAGCAGGTTAAATTTCTGCTTGGAAAAGGAGTCTGTGAAGACGATATCACCGTGCTTTGCTGGAAAAACGACGATATAAATAAAATCGCAAATTTACTTGAAGAAGCGGGCGTAAAAAGCGTGAGCGAGGGCGTGATGCCTCTGTTAGCTAGCAAAAACGTGCGCGCTACCCTTGAGTACGCTAAATTTTGCCTATTTGGTGAGCGAATTTACAAGCTAAACACCGAAGCGATTCTAGACGTAAACGCCGTAAAACTAAGCGTAAATCCCCAAAAATCGGCGCTTGAGAGCCTGCACTATCTAGCGGGCAAGCTCGGCGTGGATATGAGCGACGCGGATGTTTTGCAGCTGCTAGAGCTAGCGCAGCCTTACTCAAATTTGACCGAGTTTATCTATAATCTTGATAGATTTGAAGCCAAAGCGAGCGCAAAAAGCGGCGAGGGCGTGAAAATCATGACCGTGCACAAGTCAAAGGGGCTGGAATTTGAAAACGTGATCGTATGCGATAAAATGGGCGCAGGGCGGCATGACGGGTCAAATTTTATCGCCGAATACGACGCTGACGCGGGCTCCTGGCAGGTGCGACACAACGTCAAAAAACAGTGCATCGACGAGGGGTTTGCGAGCCTCAAAGAAAGGGCGGCGCGGCTCGAGCGCGAAGAGGATATGAATAAGCTATACGTCGCGCTAACGCGGGCGATTGGCGGGCTAATCATCGTAAAAAAAACGGGCGCCAACGGCAGAAATCCGAGCTTTTTTGGGGCGCATGAGAGTAGCGGCGAGGTTATAGAGTATCTTGATTTGGTTGATTTTAGCTTTGGCGAGCCTACGCCTAGCAAGGCGCGAAATTTGAGCGTAGCTGGCAAATTTGAGTCTATTAAACTAGCTCAAATTTCAAAGCAAATCGTAGATGAAACGCCAAAAACCGAGGGCAAAAATCAAAAGGCGATTTATTTTGGTTTGGCGCTGCACTATCTGCTCGAGATGGCTGAAAAATTTGACGAGAGCTCGCTAAAAACGGCGCAAATTTCGATGCGAAACGCGTTTCATAAATTTTTAGACGAGGGCGAGCTGGATGAAATTTACGCACGTGGGCTAAATTTGATAAATGAGCCTAAATTTAAGCAAATGACGCAGGGAAAAAGGATATTTAAAGAGCAGCCTTTGCGATATGATGGCGCATTAAAACAGCTTGACCTGCTCTGCGTTGGCGAAGCTGGAATATGCGTGATCGACTATAAAACGAGCGATAAAAACATAGATGAAAATATCGCGCAAGTGGCGGAATACAAAAGAATATTGGCTCAAATTTACCCGAATTTGAGCGTGAGGGCGGCGATATTTTACGCTTTACGGGATGAAATTCGAAGCATTGATATTTAAATATAGCTTAAATTAAGCTATTTGTAAGGTGCATTTGAATACAATCACGACTTAAAATTATCTAAAGGGTAAGAAATGACGAAAATAACAAAACCAAACGAAGTGGAGCGCGAGTGGATCGTGCTTGACGCGGCAGGCAAGCGTTTTGGTAGATTGCTAACCGAGGCGGCTACGCTGCTTCGCGGTAAGCATAAGCCAAATTTCACTCCGAATATCGATTGCGGCGATTACGTTATCATAATCAACGCTTCTAAAGCCGAATTTACGGGCAACAATAAAGCCGAGCAAAAGCTTTATCACCGCCATTCGGGATATTTTGGTAGCACGAAAAGCGAGAAATTCGGCGAGCTTTTGGCTGACAAACCTGAAAAACTGTTCAAGCTAGCCGTTCGCGGAATGCTTCCAAAAACAAAACTCGGCAGAGAGATGATAAAAAAACTAAAAGTTTACGCCGGCAGCGAGCATCCGCACACGGCTCAAATAGCTAAAAAAGAAGGAAAATAATCATGGCGAAAGTTTATGCAACCGGTAAAAGAAAAACTGCCGTAGCAAAAGTCTGGCTAAAACCGGGCAGCGGTAAAATTTTAGTAAACGGACTTGATCTAAATACTTGGCTAGGAGGACACGAGGCTATCAAGCTAAAAGTGGTTCAACCTCTACTTTTAACAAAACAAGAGGGTTCTGTAGACGTAACCGCAACTACTCTAGGCGGCGGATACTCTGCTCAGGCTGAGGCGCTAAGGCACGGTATATCAAGGGCATTGGCTTTGTTTGATGCCGACTTTAGAGCGACTCTAAAACCAAAAGGCCTACTAACTCGCGACTCACGCGTCGTCGAGCGTAAGAAATTCGGTAGAAGAAAAGCTAGAAGAAGCCCGCAATTCTCTAAACGCTAATAGTTTGTTAAAGCCGTTTTGTCGGCTTTTAAATTTTGGAGATGAGGTATACGGTTTGATAGGACTGATGCGTCTTAAATTACGTGTTAAATTTAGATTTATAAATTAGTGATAAAATCAAAAAATAGTCTCGTTAAAAAACGTGGCAAAAGAAAGGATAACTTATGAAAAAGATTGCTCTTGCTTTAGTTGCTGCTTCTGCGCTTTTTGCTGCTGATTCAGCTTACAATTACGAACTAACTCCGACAATAGGCGGCGTTCATCCTGAAGGAAATTTAGGAACAAATGAACAGTCAGCTATCGGTTTAAGAATCGGAAGAAACCTTGAAAATTTCTTTATAGACCACGTAGAACTCGGTCTTAGCCACACTAATAAGATAAGAGAGTATGGCGTAGATGGAAAGGCTACTAGATATTTCGTTAATGCTATTAAAGATTTCGGTCTAACTGAAAAACTATCTCTTTATGGCTTGCTTGGTGCAGGTTATGAGGATGTCTCAAAAAAATTCGTCAAAAATGATGACGGCGGCTTTGGTCAATACGGCCTTGGTTTGAGATATCAAATTACTGATAACTTTGCTCTACGCGCTGAAGCAGTAGATGCTATTAAATTTGAGCATGCGGATCACAACCTATTCTATACGCTAGGTTTTGCAGTCGGCTTTGGTGCTAAAAATGCTCCTGTGGTTGCGGAAGCACCAAAAGCTGAGCCTGTTTCAGCTCCTGTAAGCCTTGACGATGATAATGACGGCGTTTTAAACGATGTTGATCAATGCCCAAATACACCGGCTGGGGTAGTAGTTGACGAGACCGGTTGCGAGAAAGTTATCGTTCTTAGAGATATCGGCGTAAATTTTGCATTCGATAGCTACAAAGTAACTCCAAAATATCTTGAGGAGATCAAGAAAGTAGCTAACTTTATGGGTGAAAATCCAGGCTACCGTGTAGTTCTAAGCGGACATACAGACAGCATTGGCGCTGAGGCTTACAATCAAAAACTATCTGAAAAAAGAGCAAACGCAGTTGCTAAAGCTCTTGAAGAGCTTGGCGTAAGCGCAGACAAGATCACTACTGTAGGATACGGTGAGCTTAAACCTGTCGCTTCAAATAAAACAAAAGAAGGACGTGCTGAGAATAGACGCGTTGAAGCTAGATTTAACAAATAATTAGCCTAGCTTAATAATGCATGGACGAGATTAAATTTGAACTTATTTTGTCGTTAATCTCGTCCTACTCTTTAAAAATCTTAGGCTCTATTGCCATCTTGCTTATCGGCAAATGGTTGGTAGCTAAAATCTCAAATCTTATATCAAAATTAGTTACTTCTTCTAGACTTGACGAAACCCTTTCGAATTTTTTACTAAATATCATAAAAACGCTTCTCATGGCTTTCGTAATCATAGCCGCGATCGCAAATTTGGGCGTCGAGACGTCTATGTTTGTTGCTGCGCTCGGAGCTATCGGCCTTGCTATCGGTATGGCGTTTAAAGATACTTTCTCAAATATCGGTGCAGGGTTTTTGATAATATTTTTTAGGCCGTTTAAACTCAAAGATCATATCGAAATTGCTGGCGTGCAAGGCGCAGTCAAAGAGATCAATATGTTTAGTACCGTTTTACGCACGACCGATCACAAAACCATCATTATCCCAAACGGACGCATCATAAGTAGCAATATAATAAACTTCTCAAAAGAGGGCACCAGGCGCGTCGAGCTCGTATTTTGCATAGATTATAAAGACGATTTAAAGCTTGCAAAAGAGATTATTTTAAACCTAGCTGACGAAAACAAAAAGATCCTAAAAGAGCCAAAGCCATTCGTCGGCGTCGGAAGCCTGGGCGAAAATAGCGTAAATTTGACCGCTAGATTTTGGTGTGCGAGCGATGATTTTTCAGATGTGCAGTTTGCTATGCTAGAGAGCGTCAAACTCGCATTTGATGCCAAAGGCATCTCTATACCGTCGCCACAGCTTAGCATCCGATATCAAGACAAAAAGCAAGACGAGCAAATTTAATTACTCGGTTTTCTTGCATATTTTATGCTCGCGTACTCGCATGGTTGATAGGTTAAATTTGACCCGACATTCCGTGCTGTTAAATTTGTGTAAAAATACATAACTATAAGAAATTTCGTCTGCAATATTTTAAAATTTTCGTCTAAAAAGTTTATATTTTAAAGTGCAATTTTTTATTCGAAAGCCATATTTGATATCGCGGATATTTTAAGCGAATGGTAATTTTAATCCTTAGACTACAACAGTATAAATTTAAATCAAAGCCCATAATGATAAAAATTTGAAATTAAAAAAAGCCGACTTAAGGCAAATTTTAAAATACAAAAAGTAAAATCAAAGTTTACTAAAATGCAAATTTGACGCGAAAATGCCGTCAAATTTATGGTATCACAATTAAAAAAACGAAAGAAGCAAGATGAAAAAAACTATACTTTTCGACCTTGACGGTACGCTTATCGACTCGACACCCGCGATCCTTGACGGATTTGGTGCGGCATTTCGCGCTCACGGACAGTCTGCTCCAAAGCCCGAGGCGGTCAAGGCCCTAGTCGGTCATCCCCTTGACGTCATGTTTGCCGGACTTGGCGCGCCGACGCAGCTCGTGCCTGATTATATCGCCGCGTATAAGGCGCGTTATGAGCGGATTTTTTTGGAGCAAACATCGCTGCTTGATGGCGCGGCGGGTGCGTTGGCGCTTGCTAGCGAGGTCGCGGACGTGGGCGTCGTGACGACGAAAACGTCAAAATTTTCGATCATCTTGCTTGAACACTTGGGCGTTATGAAGTTTGTCAAAACCGTGATCGGCAGAGATGACGTCGTAAATCCAAAGCCCGACCCCGAACCTATAAACAAGGCTCTTGAGCGCCTAAGCAAGACAAGCGCACAAGATAAGACGAACGCCTTTATGATCGGCGATACGACGATGGATATAGAGGCGGCGAAGGGTGCCGGGATCACTGGCGTCGGGCTAGTTTGCGGTTACGGCAAGGAGGCTGATTTGCGCGAGCATTCAAATTTGATCTTTAAAAACGCATTTGAGGCGGTTAAATTTATAGCGTAGAGATGAGTTTGGTCGATAAATTTAGATTTTAGAGCGATCAAAAACCTATATTAGCTCGATAAACGGCTATTTTTAGCATTCGATTGAGTTGGCGAATTTAACCGTATATAAAGCGTAGCGACAAGTACGGCAAGCCAAATTTAAATCAAATTTGTCGCAAGAACCAGGGCAAAGAGGCAAATTTGGCTTACCGATGCGCTCCCTTTTTTTCAAGGGACTCAAGCGCATCGTTTGGATTAAGATAAACGCCGCAAAAACCCGCTTCCATGATTTTTACTAGCTCGTCGTTGCACATGCGGCCGTAAAGTAGGGGGTGGCGTCCGTGGCTGAGATTACCAGTATGTGGCCAGTAGCGGCTCATTTTCTGCCGAGCCGTCTTTAGAAGTAGCCTTAAACCTTCTGGGCGATGGTTATGAAACGACGTCGCGAGACTGCGATGATAGACAGCCGTTTTCTTGCGCTAGCTTGCCGCAAATTTTGCTTTGTTTGCGATTTTTCATTCGCTGCGGCATAAAGCATAAGACGAAAATCGCGGCTAGCGCAGATAAAATTTTACGCATAGTTTTTGTTAAATTTGAATTGTTTTAAAATCGGCCGCCAGGTCAAATTTAGGGCCTTAGATTATTAAATTTGAGCTTTTTTGAAAATGTAACTTAGCTGATTAATTAGATATTTTGGAAACTAGCTCTATAATAAAAGATTTTTAAAAATCGTAAGAAAATTTAAGGCGGAAAAATGGCTAAAATAATGAAAACTATGGACGGAAACGAGGCTGCGGCGCATGCGGCTTATGCATTTACGGAGGTTGCGGGCATCTACCCGATCACTCCTAGCTCGCCGATGGCTGATTACACCGATATGTGGGCGGCTCAGGGCAAGAAAAATCTATTCGGCATGCCGGTTAAAGTCGTCGAAATGCAAAGCGAGGGCGGGGCTGCGGGCACCGTACACGGCTCGCTGCAAGTAGGCGCGCTAACTACGACATACACGGCTTCGCAAGGGCTTTTGCTAAAAATCCCGAATATGTACAAAATCGCAGGCCAACTACTACCCGGTGTCATCCATGTGAGCGCGCGCTCTATCGCGGCTCAGGCGCTTTCTATCTTTGGCGATCATCAGGATATCTATGCCTGTCGGCAAACTGGCTTTGCTATGCTGGCAAGCGGCTCCGTGCAAGAGGTTATGGATATCGCCGGAGTCGCTCATCTAGCTGCGATCAAGGGTCGCGTGCCGTTTTTAAAATTTTTAGACGGATTTCGCACGAGCCACGAGAAACAAAATGTAGAAGTTCATGACAAAAACCATTTTGATAGAATTCTAAAACGCGA
>CAUPYN010000074.1:0-8781 GCA_963515575.1 uncultured Campylobacter sp. | reverse complement strand
GCGCGGTATCGCCGAAAGAAGTCTACTAAATCAAACCGGCAAAAAACTACGCTCCATGATGCCTTGGATCAGCTCGGGCAAACTCATAGATCAAAGCAAAAATTAATTGAACCCAAAATCCAGAAAAAGATCCGCTAAAAAGCGTCCTAAAAAAGGGCGCTTGCGAGGCGGATTTAAGCTACTGTTTTCCGCTATTTTTATCGCCTGTATTTTGCTAGTCGGCGCATTTTACTTTTTGGACGTTAAATTTAAGCCGGGTGCCGCCGAAAAACTCATCGTAAAGGCGCAAGAGTATCTAAACGTTTCTAAAAAAGAAGAAACGGCTATTTTAGCGCCATTTAAGTCTGGCGCTGCGGACGCGGACGAAGTCCAAAATAGCGACTCTAGCGTGCATTCTAGAGCAAATTTAACGGATATCAAAGCTCTTTTTGCGCAAGCTTCGATAAATGAGGCGAGTTTAGAAAAAAAAGATGACGGCGCGGGCGCGGCTTTTTTACAGGCTTCGCATACGCAAAGCGAGCTTGGTTCGGGTTTTTTAAACGACGACCAAGAGGAACGAACGAAATTTATAAGGCGCGAAAACGTCATCGCGCGCGATAAAATTTCTCTTGAGTCGCGCGATCCTTCCGAGCTTGAGGGCGCGGTAAAAAACGGCCTAGCTAAAAAGGACGGACGAGGAAATGAAAATCTAAACTCGCCCGATCCATACGGCGAACAAAACGACGAATTTAACGGCACCCAGACCTCAAAAAGCGCAAACAAAACGCAAAGCGATGCTCTAGAGCAGACACTAAAAAGTCCTAAATTTACTATAGATTTCGGCGCGCAAAACGCGGGCGAATCGGAACAAGGTGATGCCGATACCGTAGACAAAAGCGCGCAAACGCAAAACCAAGAGGGCAGACAAGACGCTAAAGTAAGCATCCAAATGAGTGGCCAAAGCGCGCAGGATAAAGAGGACGCGCAAAGCGCTAAAAACAAGGATAAAACTGGCGGCGAAAAGGACGAAAAGCCGCAAAAGCTCGCGGGCTCAATTAGCGAAGATAAAAAATCTAAAATTTACTCAAAACTGGGCGCTAAACCGCGTCTAGTCATCATCATCGACGACGTGGCGTATAGACACCAGGTAGACGCGATAAAATCGGTAAACTTAAAGCTCACGCCGTCTTTTTTCCCGGCAACCTCCGCCCACCCCGAGACGCCTGTTTTGGCGCGGCGTTTTAGCTTTTATATGATCCACCTGCCTATGCAGGCTCTAGGCGGCTTTAAGGGCGCTGAGATCGGCACTCTCACGGTCGACGACGACTACGAAAAGATCGCAAAAAAATTGCAAAGTATCAAGCGAGACTTTCCGAATCTAAAATACATCAACAACCACACGGGCAGCCGATTTACGAGCGATGCGGCCGCGATGGATAGGATGATGCGGGCAGTGCGGGATGAAAATCTAATCTTCGTCGATAGCAAGACGATCTCGCCGACTAAGGTTTACGGCGCGGCAAAAAAATACTCTATGCCATACATCGCGCGCGACGTGTTTTTGGATCACGACGGCTCAAAAGCGGCGGTGCGAAAGCAGCTAAAATACGCCGTCGAGCTAGCTAAAAAGCGCTCCTACGCCATCGCGATCGGCCATCCGCACAAAAACACGATCGAAGTCCTGCAAGAAAGCACCAAACTCTTGCAAGAGGTCGAAGTCGTCTATTTAAAGGATCTTTTTTGAACGTCTTAACCAAGCTTCCTAGCGGACTTTCGCGTCTTAAAAAGCTGCCGGAGAAGCTCTATTTTGAGGGAAATTTAGCCCTGCTTGATCTTCCGATGGTCTCGATCGTGGGCTCTAGAAAGGCAAGCGCCTACACCAGGCAGTGCGTAGAGGCGCTAGCTAGGACGCTGGTAAACAGCGGCATTTGCGTAGTTAGTGGAGCGGCTATCGGCGTGGATATCGCCGCGCACAAGGGCGCTTTTCCGCATACCATCGCCGTTTTTGGCAACGGACTAAATAAAATCTACCCGCAAAATAACGCCAAAATCATCAAAGAAATCTATCAAAATGCGCTGGCTCTTAGCGAATACGCCCCTGACGAGCCGCCACTTGCTTATAGATTTTTGGAGCGAAACCGCATCGTAGTCGCGCTCTCGCAGGCTCTAGTCGTGGCGCAGGCCGATGCTAAAAGCGGCTCGATGCAAAGCGCGCGCATGGCAAAGGAGATTGGCGTGCCGATATTTACGCTGCCTCAGCGCCTAGGCGAGAGCGATGGGACAAACGAGCTAGTAGCTAGCGGCGCGGCAAATTTGATAAACGATTTTAACGAATTTGCGCTTCGTTCCGGCGGCAAACCCGCGCCTGCGCAAGAGGATGAGGTGATAAAATTTTGTAAAAACGGCGCGAGCCTCGATGCGGCTTTGGCAAAATTCGGCGATAAAATTTACGAATACGAACTAGAAGGCAAACTGCGAATATCTGGTCTTACGGTATTTGCGGAGTAAAATTTAGCGGCTTTTGATTTAAAATTATGCCGCACGAGTTTTTGTTAAAGAGGCGGTAAAATTTTAAGTAAATTTTGGCGGCTTGACGGCATCAAATGCGCCCGAGCGACGTTTGGCGATATAAATTTGACGGAGCGATACTGTCAAATTTGAGCTTGCCTGCCGTTAAATTTACTTTTACAAAAAGCTAAATTTTAGAAAATCTAAAGGACGAAAATGAGCATAATCGCCATCGACGTGGGGCTAAAACGTATCGGCGTAGCGCTAGCCGTCGGACAAACCGTGATGCCGCAAACGCCAGTGCTACGCAAAAATCGCAACCAAGCCGCGCGCGACGTTAGCGCGGTTTTGCGCGAATACGGAGCAAAAAAGCTAGTCGTGGGCGTGCCGCTTGGGGGATCTAGCGAGAATGAGATGCGGCGACGGATCGCGCACTTCGTGTCGTTACTGGAATTTGAGGGCGAAGTGGTCTATCAGGATGAAGCGATGAGTAGCTTTGAGGCGAGCGAAATTTACGCCGAGGGCAGGCGCGACGGACGGCTAGATAGTATCGCGGCGATGATTATCTTAAAGCGGCATTTGGGACTTTGATGCGGTTTGGCGCACGGTAAAATGGCGGCAAATTTGATTTTTGCGCCAGGGTTACGCCTGGGCCGTCTTGGCCGGTTGTTACTAGAGCTGACGGTGTAAATTTTAGCTAAATTTACGCCCTCGCGGTAAATTTAGCCGAGATTTTTCGTAAAATTTAAAAGCGACTTAAGTGGCAGATTTACGAGTTAAATTTGACTTGAGGGTTGGGTGCGCCACGACTCGGAGTCAAATTTATCCAAAAGTCGGCCGCTATCAGCTATAGCGCCGTATCCAATCATCTAAAAAACGCATTTGCTCCGCCGTGTGGAACCGGTACTCGCCGTTTTAATGACTGTAAGCGTTGCTTGGGCTTGGTTTGCAAACTTGCAAATCGTTTCAAAAGAAGTTAGATCGTCCTTTTCGCCGTATAAAATATGCATCGGCGCCACCCAGATAGGACGTTCTCTGGCGTAGCAAAGATATTTCCATGAAAGTTTTTCTCCGCATTCCGTGTCCAGTTCGCCCCTATCTCGCAGCTCATCCTCGCTCACGCGCGCCTTCGACATCATTTTTTCGATTAAAATTTGCATATTTACGATCGGCGAAATAAAATACGCCTTTTTTATCCCAGTACCCTGCAAGGCGTGCATGGCAAAAACGCGCCGATACTGTTTGCGACGATGGTCGCGGATTTGCGACTTTTAAGGATATACTCAAAATACGGCGCAAATTCCTCTTTAGTCTTCCGCGGCGTGCGCAGTCGCAATCAAAATTTAGGCACGTCGCTATCTGCAAAAGCCGTCGGTAGCGAGCCGCTTCTACCGCGCTTCCGTTTTTTCCATGTATGTATATGGCTACATCTTTCATGATTTTGTCTTTTGCGGTGGGTAAGGGCTAAAATAAAAGCGTTTTAACGTAAATTTGGATAGTCCGTTCTCGTCAAATTTAAAGTCAGGCCCCAAACCGCCTCCCGGTAGTATCCGTCCGGATCGGCAAAATACGCACGGTATCAGCCCCAAACGCATCTTGGGACTCCTTGATCATGGCTCCGTTCGCCTTTTTGCTAGCTCCATGCCGCTATTCGCGTTTATGTTGTAGGCTAGCGCGATACCGCCAAATCCGCTACCTACTGGCGGATTATTTTCATTGTTATTTCGCGCCGGCGCATATAAAAAATGGGGGAGGTAGAGCTCAAATTTAGTCCCGGGGGTTAAAAGCACGCTGCCGGTCGTCGTCTCTACAATCCGTCTTAAATCCTAGTCCGTCTATATAAAATTTTAGCGCCTTTTGCATGCTTCGCACGCCTAGGCAGACGCAGGTCGCTTTATTCGTTTTAGCGGTAGCGGTTTTGGATTAAATTTGATGCTATCAAACGAAGCATGGCGGTTTAGAGAGCCTTAAAAATGCGAGTAAAATTTCAAAAAGCTAAATTTTATCTCCGTTTTGCATCTTGGATTCGTAAGCTTCGTTTAAGACGTGTATGAGCATATCCGGCAAATATGGCTGCGGCAGCGATAGGGCGCGTATTTTTGGATTTAGGCTTGTCTGCGCGCTCGTATTTTTAAGCACGATAAGGGCGATATTTTTTTCTGCGATGTCGTTTTGTAGCGACTCGTCAATGCTTTGCAATAAGCTCTCGTCGATAAAAACGACATCAGGGCGAAAAATCATATCCTGCACGTGGCGTTTTACGACGTCCCATTCGCGACACGGTTTGACGTCGATACCGATAAAATCGAGATCTTTTTTCAATGCGTAAAAGGCGCTAGCGTCCGGATGAGCTATGAAGGCGATGAAATTTTTAGGATTTTTTATTTTTATATTTTTTACAGCGTCAAGCTTTCGGCTTGATATTTTGAGCGATATCTCGGTACTTATGCGAACCGCGTTGCCAAACTCAAACCAGATATCAGAGCCGTTTTTACGAGCGAGAGCCTGCGCTAGTCGGTAAAATTTACGGCTCTTTTTCGACATATTTATATGTATAGCGCTGGGGTTTTTATTGACGAAAAAATTGGTCTTGGACGCCGCACTGATCGTAAATTTGACGTTATCTTTATAGTAATTTGAAAGTAAAAATTTTATCGTTACGGTCGAGTCCGAGACGCTTTTTAAAAATATCTGTGCTAGCGCGTCTATAAGCTTAGCTAGGGCGTCTATATCCGCATAAAATATGCGCGGATACGCAATGTCGTAATCAAAAATCACTCGGTTGCGATTTTTTGCCGCATCTTCGTTTAGCGACGAGGCTAGAAATACTAAACCTCCAGCGATATCGATTTTGCAAAGGCTTTTATCGGAGTTTTGCGGTTCGTACGTTTTTTGCAAAGGGGCAAATTTGATAAAATCTCGCTTTTGCCTACGCGTCCTAGCGTATAAAAAATATCCGACGCACAGCGCGGCGTAAAAGGCGAGCGAGATCAAAAATGCGCCTAAAAAGCTCATCGTCGCCCCACTAAATAACCAGTATCGCGTCGCCGTAGGAGTAAAATTTGTACTTTTGCTCCACGGCGGTTTTGTAAATCCGCATAGTCTGCTCAAGTCCGATAAAGCTGGTAACTAGCATGATTAGCGTCGATTTTGGCAGGTGAAAGTTCGTGAGCAGGTAGTTTTGGCGGATGGGTTTATTGTTTAAATTTAAAAACAGCCTGCACTCGCCGCTAGACTTGCCGCTTCTAGCAAACTCCTCCACGCAGCGCGTCACCGTCGTGCCTACGCCTAGGATCGGTCTGTTTGAGTTTATCAAATTTTGCGTATCTTGCGGGATATCGTAAAACTCCGCGTGCATCTTGTGCTGCGTGATATCCTCGCTTTCCACGCCCTTAAACGTCCCTGCGCCCACATGCAGGGTGAGGTAGGCTATCTCGCGGTCTTTGGCTAGGCGCGCGATCATCTCGTCGCTAAAGTGCAAGCTCGCCGTCGGAGCCGCCACCGCGCCCTCGTTTTTAGCAAACACGCTTTGATACCAGCTCTCGTCGTCTTTGGTATCGCTTCGTTTGATGTAAGGCGGCAGAGGTACGTGACCGATGTGAGATAGGACTCCATAAAGCGCGGCCGTGTCCAAAGGCTCGCCGTTTTGGCTAAATTTGACCGTGCGCGAGCCGTCGTCAAAGAGCTCGCAGACCTCGGCGGTCAAATTTCGGTCGAAATTTAAAACGCTGCCCGCGCGAACCTTGCCTTTTATATAGACGCTAAATTTACCGTCCGCTAGCGGAGAGTTTAGCAAAAGCTCCGTCTCGCCGCCGCTTTGTTTTTTGCCGAAAATTCGAGCCTTTACGACCTTGGTATCGTTAAAAATAATATCGCAAGGCGGTAAAATTTCGGGCAAATCGCCGAATTTTAGATGAGAGATTTTTTCGCCGGCTCGCTCGTAGACTAGCAGCCTAGCGTCCTCTTTGGGAAAGGTCGGGAAATTGGCGATTAGCTCCGGCGGTAGCTCGTAGTCGTAGGCGTCAAGCGAGTTTGGATTTAAAATTTGACTCATTTGGCTAGCCTACTTTGTTTCATGACTATTCGTCCTCTTTTTCTTCGTCGGTTTCCTGCTCGGGCTCTTCGTTTTTAGCCGGATTTACGCGGGCGGCTATAAAGATAGAAAGCCCGTAAAGACCGATGAGAGGCACCGCCATCAAAAATTGGCTGAGGATATCAGGAGGCGTCATGATCGCGGCAAATATAAAAATCACGACGATAGCGTAGCGAAAGGAGTTTTTGAGCATCTTGTCGTCGACTAGGCCGAGTTTAGCGAGGAAAAAGGTGATCACGGGAAGCTCAAACGCGATACCGAACGCAATGACCAGTTTCGTAAAAAAGCCGACGTAGCCGCCGATGTTTAGCATCGCAGAAAAGAGCTGTTGGCCGAAATTTATAAGAAATGCAAAACCAATAGGAACGACCACGTAGTAGCAAAACGCCGCGCCCACTAGAAACATAAAAGTCGCTGAGATCACGAAAGGTATGACGTATTTTTTCTCGTTTTCGTAAAGTCCCGGCGCTACAAACAGCCAAAACTGCCAAAAAATAATCGGCAGCGAAAACAAAAATCCGGTGAAAAATGCCACTTTCATCGCTACGAAAAACGGCTCTTGCACCTCAAGAAAGACCATTTTTTGGTTATCGGGCAGGGTGTTTTGCAGCGGCGCGATGATAAAGTCTAAAATTTGATTCCAAAAGCTAAAGCACACGACAAACATTACGATCACGGTCATGACGCTGATGAAAAGCCTTTTTCTAAGTTCTATTAAATGCGGTTTTAGCTCTTCAAACATTACGCCTCTTTTTTCTCGTTATCGCCCAGCACGGCGTTTTTGACGGCTTCGCCCGGGTTTTTGACCGCTTCGACGCTCTTTTTTACGTCGTTTAGGCCGTCCGTGATGCCGCTAGTGACGTCGTTTACGCCTTTTTTGAGCTCGTCGAGCTCCTCAAAGGTGAGCTTTTTTCGCACTGTTTCGGTGGTTTTTGCGATACTTTCTTTGTATTTTTTCGAATCCTCTTTGAGTTCTTGGATTTTTATCTCTTGATCGAAGCTGCTTTTTGCGTCATTGACCGTTTTTTTGACGGTTTTAAAAAATTTCGCTATTTCGACCATCGCGCTAGGAAGCTTATCGGGCCCTAAAAATAGCACCGCGATGACGGCTATTACGATGATCTCGGGTAAGCTCATGCCAAACATTTTTTATCCTAAATTTTTATTTTAAAGCGCTTATTTTAGCGTTTTTTATCTCAAATTCGCATAAATCAGCCTGCGATAAATAAAGAAATTTCATCTGCGGTAAGGAAACTTTTGGCGTAATATCGCCCGTTTTTATATTTTAATTTTCCGCTATTTTTTAGCAACTGCGCTCTTTGCTCTTGCTCGGCGTTTAGGCTGTTTTGCCAGATACCGACGACGCTTCTGGCACCTAAAAATATCCGCTCCAAATTTAGCTCTTCCGCGCTTAGATTTTCTATTTTTTTAGCATGCGGATTTTTTACGTAGGCGTTTAAATTTGAAGCGTTATAAAAGCGATGATCTAGCCAAAATCCGACCGCGTAAGCGCCGACGGCAAGGTAGTTTTTACCCTGCCAGTAGCCGAGGTTATGCTTGCAAATTTGACCGAAATTTGATATTTCGTACTGTTTTAGCCCGGCTTCTTCGATGCGATCTATCATAAATTTCGCCAGCCTCGGACTATCTTTTGCGTAGCTTATCTTGCCGGCAAAGGGGGTATTTTCTTCAAGCGTTAGTGAATACGCCGATACGTGCGAAACGCCCAAATTTCTGATATTTTGTGCCTCTTGCTCGAGGCGTTTTTTAGTGTCTAGCTTCGTGCCGTAGATGAGATCTACGTTGATATTTTCTAGCCCCGCGGTTTTGGCGTTTGAGACCGCTTCGTAAATTTGCCTCGCGTCGTGGATACGCCCGAGAAATTTAAGCTTATCTTCAAAAAAGCTTTGCGCACCGAAGCTCACGCGATTTACGCCGTATGATTTCATCTGCGAGAGCCACGCTAGGCTTGCAGAGTTTGGATTTGCCTCTGTCGTGATCTCGGCGCCTTTTGTCAGATATGGAGCAACAGTCTCAAATAGCCGCTCGTAGTAGCCCCCGTCCACGGCGCTTGGCGTCCCTCCGCCGATGAAAACGGTTTCTATCTCGCCGTTTTTTACGTCAAATTTTAAAATCTGCTCCCTAAAATCAGCAATCATCGCATCAAAATACTCGCTCGTTAAATTTCGTTTGCCTACGAC
>CAUPYN010000073.1:0-8830 GCA_963515575.1 uncultured Campylobacter sp. | reverse complement strand
ATTACCTCGTAGCATGCCTCGCCTACGACCTCTGCGATGACCGGATTTACTTTACCAGGCATGATGGAGCTACCAGGCTGCATCTGAGGTAAATTTATCTCGCCAAGACCGCATCTTGGGCCCGAGTTCATTAATCTTAAATCGTTTGCGATCTTGCTTAGGCGAACGGCAGCTGTTTTTAGCGCGCCGCTAATGTGAACGAAATCGGCAGTATCTTGGGTAGCTGCGATGAAATCGTCGGCAGGTTTGAAATTTACGCCCGTGATTTGGCTTAAAATTTTATGAACGGCCGCTTTATAATCAGGATGGCAGTTGATGCCAGTTCCGATCGCAGTTGCGCCCATGTTTAACACGGCCATAGACTCTCTTACGGCGGTAATTTTTTCGATATCGCTTTTGATGTAGCTTGCAAATGCGTGGAAAGTGTTGCCAAGCGTGGTAGGCACGGCATCCTCTAGCTCGGTTCTACCCATTTTGATGATATCTTTAAAGTCTTTTGCCTTGGCTTCCAGCTCGTTTTTAAGTAGCTCCATAGCCTTTAAAAGATCGGTTAGCTTGGCGTATGTAGCGACTTTGATCGAACTTGGATAAGTGTCGTTGGTACTTTGACCTAAATTCGTATGGTCGTTTGGATGCAGATACTGATACTCGCCTTTTTTGTGGCCAAGGCTTTCAAGCGCGACGTTTGTTATAACTTCGTTTGCGTTCATATTAGTGCTAGTTCCCGCGCCGCCTTGGATCATATCTACTACGAATTGATCTAAATATTTACCTGCGATTAGCTCGTCGCACGCTTTTGCGATAGCGTCAGCTTTTTGCGCGTCTAGAACGCCGACCTCTTTGTTGGCTAGGGCTGCGGCCTTTTTGATTTGAGCAAATGCCTTAACAAAATATGGATAATCTTTAAGCGGTCGTCCGCTCATGTGGAAATTCTCAAGCGCCCTAAACGTTTGTACTCCATAATATACGTCGTCGGCTATCTCTAGCTCGCCTATGAAGTCGTGTTCTCTTCTGGTTCCCATATCGGTTCTCCTTGTGATAAAATTGAATAATGAAACTATAGCGCAATTAAACTGATTTTTAAATTAAAATCTTAATTTTTTATTTATTTTTTTATTACTATTTTATCATTTTCTTAAGCTTTATTTTATGCTAAAAGCGCTAGCTATATCTGGAAGAACGCAGATATGCATAAATTTTGATATTAAATTACATCTTAGGCTAAACTAGTTATACATACTTTTTAATATCAAAAATTCGTAAGATATTTTAGTTTTATTTTATCATTTAGACTATTTTTTATTAATAAACTTAAGAAATGATACTAATATTATCCTATAAATTTAAGCTAGTATTTATTTAAATTTACACACGTGTTATCGAGCCCAACCCAAAAGCGGATAAATTTAATATTAGTTCTAAATATATTTAGATAAAATATTCCAAAAATTTATAAAGGAAAAAGATGCAAACGAACTTTTTGAAGCACCTAAACACGGCAAAAGCGCTAGGCATGACATCCGGGATTTTGGTTATTTTAAATTTACTCTCGCAAGAGATGGTTTTACCTAAAAGCCTCTTTGATATCGCAACGAGCGCGCGCGTAGCGATGCTATTCGTCTCCGTCATCTGTCTTTACGGCGCGATATCAAAGGTAAACAAACTTGCAGGCGGAGGCGTGTTTAAGCTTTACCGCATTTTTATCGCGGTTAGCAGCGCGATGATTTTGCTCAGCTTTAGCGCAAACTATGCCCCGGCCAGCACGCACAAGGTCCTATTTTTCGTCATTTGCGGCACGGCCGTGCTTGCTTTTTTGCTTTGGATAAAGGTAAATTTTAAACTCGGCGCCGTCACGCAAAACGCCCTATTTTCAGGCTACGCGGTACTTTGCATCGTAGGCACGTTTATCGCTGCGGCGCTAAAGTTTTTGCTTACCAAAGCCCTGCGCGACCCCTACCCTATCGAGCTTGCGGTGCTTGGCATCTACCTGGCGTTAGGGTTTATCTACGTGCTTGCCTGGTCGAGAGTAGATTGTGTCGAAAATCTCAATCAAGACTGAGCAGTTTTCGTCAAATTTGCGTTTCGAGCAAATTTAGACGACAAAAGCGAAAAATCGCGCGATAATGCTAAGCTCGTTTAAATTTAAGTAAAGCTAAATTTAAATTTATCGTAAATCCGTAAATTTAAACTAGCGGCGACTTTGAATTTAACTCCGCAAAAGTCTAAATTTAACCCAAAGCCGTTTGATACTATCGTTCGTTTCGGCTTGTTTTTAGCGCGTTTACTAGCGAAGTTGCTTAGCTAATGTTGGCTTTTATCTAGCAAAAGGTCGCTCCTTGCGCTCAGGCGCCCAAAATTTAATCAAAAAGTTTTGCCTTTTGGCTTAGAGATTTTATATTTCTTCGACGGTCGCGCGTTTTTATCGGCTTGATACCAAGGCGGCTACGATAACCGCCATTAGAAGTAAAATTTAGTAGACCGCTCGCTCAGGCATAAAAGCTCGCATCGCTGCGCCTCGGTCGCCGAGCGAGGCAAAACCGGAGAATCTATAATTTTACAATCGGCAAAAACCGCTATAGCCGCGTTTTAAAATTTACTAAAACTATGCCTTGGATAAAGCGACGATTAAAGCAAAAAAGCGAAAATTTATGTTTTATTTTTTCATCGACGTAAATTTGAGATTGTGTCGTCTTGGCTTATAAAAATTTAGGAGTGACTTTATAATGACAAAATGTTTAAAATTTGGTGCTAATATTCGCGCCGTCAAATTTAAGGAGAAAAAATGAGAAAATTTATACTTTTAGGAGCGGCTGCGGCTATGGCATTTGCTGAAATTACTACGGTGCAAGTTAGTCCCGAAGCGATAAAAAACTACGAGCAGATCGTAGATATCAGAACGCCTTCTGAATGGGCGGAAACGGGCGTGATAAAAGGCGCAAAGACCATCACTTTTAACCCCGCCGACAAAGATAGCTTTTTAAACGAACTAAAAGCCAATCTCGATCTAAAAAAGCCCGTCGCGCTAATTTGCAGGAGCGGGCGTAGAAGCGCTGCTGCGGCTATGGCGATAGATTCGCCGGAGCTAAATATAATAAATCTTGACGGCGGCATGAGCAGCCTAATAAATCAAGGCTACGAAACCGCGCCGTATCAAAAATAATCCGCAAATTTCTTTAATCCGTCAGGCTTAAATTTGCGCTAAATTTTAAGTTTGGCGGAGCAGATTTGTGCTCTACTCGCGCGCAAGACGGCGGCAAATTTTAAATTCTCGCCGTTTTTACAAATTTATAAAAAGCATTTAGCACAAATTTGACGATTTTTATCAAATTTAGTCCAAATTTATGCTAAAAACAGCCTCGGCTTTAGCTTTAGCAGGCAAACATACGCAGCCAGCGCGCTTTGCTCTCTTATGTAGTTGCGATCTCCGTTTAAATTTAGCCTTTCGATGATACGCTCGCCGTCCTTTGCATAAGCTCCTACAAATACCGTTCCCACGGGCTTTGCCTCGCTACCGCCCTCAGGCCCCGCGATACCGCTGATAGCTAGAGAGAAGTCCGATTCGCTCGCCTTTAGGGCGCCTTTTAGCATCGCCATCACGCACTGCTCGCTCACCGCGCCGTAGGTTTGTAAAATTTCATCGCTAACACCCAGCCAGTCGCGTTTCATCTCGTTTGCGTAGGTTACTAGCGAGCCGTTAAATGCTGCCGAAACTCCGGCAAAAGCGCCGAATTTTGCCGCGGCAAGCCCAGCCGTGCAGGACTCTGCAAAGGTTAGCTTCAGCCCGCTTGACGTAAGTACGCGCGCTACGCGAGCCGCGACGTCTTCGCCTTCAAAAAATTTGCCCGAAAAGAGATTTTTCGCGCCGTTTATAAAGCCGCCGATTTGACCGAATTTATTCGCTTCTACTCTGATTAACGCCAAATTTGATAAAATTTGAGACGAATAAATTTGCACCTCGTATGTTTTAGCTAGCGGTTCGAGTAGGATTTTCGCGCTCTCCTCGTCAAAGTCTACTAAGTGAAAATATCCAAAATCGCGCTGCATTTTGATCTCTATGGCCGGCAATTTTTGATTTGCGTCGGCTTTTATTAAATTTACGTAAGTTTGGTCTAATTTTACCAAAAAGCTCTCGTCGCTAAAGATTTCTGCTCTACTGGGAGCTAGCATCTGAGGGGATTTTAGCTCTAAAACGTCGCCGCTAAGCGTAGCTAAAATTTTAGCCGCGACGGAGTAGTTTTTACTTGATGCAAATATACAAAGACCGTCCGAGCGCGCGCAAAGATGCTCGATGATAAACGGCAGCTCCTTGTCGCTGCGACTAACGAACCTAAACTCGCCCAACTCGCCGAAATGCCGCTTGTAAGCGCAAGTAATATAATCTAAAAAAGGCGCGTTTACGCCGATATCTTCGCCGATGATCAGTAGTGCGTTTTTCACTGTTTTCTCCTTTAAAAGCTAAAAATATCTTACATAAATTTAGCTTAAAATAGCGTTTTTTCAGTAGCGTTTAATCGCCGTTTGGATAAAATCTACCAATTTTTTACTTCAAGGCGAACCTATGGATTACAAAGATACTTTATTGCTTCCAAACACCGAATTTCCCATGCGCGGCAACCTGCCGGAAAACGAACCCAAACGCTTAAAATCGTGGTTTGACGATAGAAAAATCTACGAAAAAATGAAAGCTAAAAGGCAAAAAGCAGCCAAAAGCTTCACTCTACACGACGGCCCTCCCTACGCCAACGGCAACATCCACATCGGACACGCGCTAAACAAAACCCTAAAAGACATCATCTTAAAAACACACTATTTCTTCGGCGAAAACGTGAGATTTACGCCGGGCTGGGACTGCCACGGTCTACCGATCGAACAGCAAGTCGAGGTAAAACTGGGTGAGAAGAAAAAGAGCCTCGGCAAAACGCAAATCCGCGAGCTTTGCCGCGAACACGCCAGAGAATTTATCGGCGTGCAAAAAGAGAGCTTTAAACAGCTAGGCGTCGCCAGCGACTGGGACGACCCGTATCTGACGATGAAATTTAAATTTGAAGCCGAAATTTACAAAACGCTTTGCAAGGTCGCCAAACGCGGACTTTTGATCGAGAGAAGCAAGCCGGTGTACTGGAGCTGGGCGGCTAGAAGCGCTCTAGCCGAAGCCGAGGTCGAGTACGAGGATAAAGAGGACTACAGCATCTACGTAGCCTTTAAGCTAGGCGAAGAAGCCGCCGCAAAAATCGGCGCAAAAGACGCTCGCGCGGTCATCTGGACGACCACGCCTTGGACGCTGCCGGCAAACCAAGCCATCTCGCTAAATCCGAGCGAAATTTACGTTTTGACGGCTGAAAATTTGATATTTGCCAAAGAGATGCTTGGCGAACTAGAAAAAGAAGGACTAACTAAGGGCGAAATTTTAAAAGAATTCGCCTCTACTGAGCTTGAAAACCTTCACGCGATAAATCCTCTAAACGGCAGAAAATCGCTATTTATCCTAGGCGATCACGTCACGATGGACGGCGGTACGGGTCTAGTTCACACTGCTCCAGGCCACGGCGAGGACGACTACCACGTGAGCCTAAAATACGGCATCGAAGTCATCATGCCGGTTGATGAAGGCGGTCTATACGACGAGACGCTAAAGACGAAAAAATTATTCCCCGAGGGCGTAGTAGACGAGCTAATCGGCATGCATATCTTTAAAGCCAACGAGAAAATTTTAGAGCTTCTAGGCTCAAATTTGCTAAAAGTTAGTAAATTCGTCCACTCGTATCCGTTTTGCTGGAGGACGCATAAGCCGGTTATCTACCGCGCTACCAAGCAGTGGTTTATCGCTATGGACGAGCCTAAAATCGAGGGCAAAACGCTACGAGAAGTCGCGCTAAAAGAGCTTGAAAACGTTATATTTTATCCTGCAAGCGGCTTAAAAAGGATAGGCTCGATGATAGAAAATCGTCCCGACTGGTGTATCTCGCGCCAACGAGACTGGGGCGTGCCGATAGCGTTTTTTAGGCGCAAGGATACTAAAGAGCCGATATTTGACGATGAAATTTTAGATAACGTCGCGGCGATATTCGAGCAAAAAGGTGCGGACGCGTGGTGGGATAGCGAGATAAAGGATCTCTTGCCGGCAAACTGCAAATACGATCCGCAAAATTTGGAAAAAGTGATGGATATCCTAGACGTCTGGTTTGACAGCGGCTCGACGTGGGCTGCGGTGCTAAAAAGCGGCGACTACGATGCGGGCAGCTATCCTGCGGATATGTACCTAGAGGGCAGCGATCAGCACAGAGGCTGGTTCCAAAGCTCGCTACTGCTAAGCTGCGCCGCGCAAGGAAGAGCGCCGTATAGAAGCGTGCTCACGCACGGCTTTACCGTCGATGAAAACGGTCAAAAGATGAGTAAAAGCAAGGGCAACGTCGTAGCTCCGGCGGATGTCGCTAAAACCTACGGCGTGGAAATTTTACGCCTTTGGGTTGCGCTTAGCGACTACTCCAGCGACCTAAAAATTAGCGAAAACATCCTAAAACAAGTAAGCGAGCAGTACCGAAAAATACGCAATACTATAAGATTTCTACTAGCCAACGTAAACGACCTAGAAGATATCGAAACGTCAAATTTCAACATCCTAGACCGCTGGATACTAAGCCGCGCGAAAAAAGCATTCGACGAGGCTGAAGCAGCGTTTAGAAACTACGACTTTTCAAAGGGCTTTAGCCTGCTGATGAATTTCTTAAGCGCCGATTTAAGCGGCATATACCTTGATATCTGTAAAGACCGCTTATACTGCGACGCCAAAGACAGCGATACGCGCCGCTCGGCTCAAAGCGCCATGGCGCTAATCACCAGAGCGCTACTGCCTCTCATCGCTCCGACGCTAACGTACACCGTAGATGAGGCGATGGACTATGCGCCTAAGATCATAAAAAACGGCGCGACCGACGCCTTTGATCTAGAGTACGCACCGCTAGATTTTGAGTTTAACGTAGACGACGAGTTGCTAGTAACTAGCCGCGAGAAGTTTTTTGAGCTAATCGACGTACTCAAAAAAGATAAAAAGATAAAATCGACCTTAGAGCTAGTGTTACAAACCAGCTCAAATTTAATCCTAAGCGAAGATATAAACGAGATCAGCGACTGGTATATGGTTAGCGACGTCCAAAGCCTAGACGGCAGCGACGGCCTAGCCGAATTTGACGTCGGAAACGATAAATTTAAGCTTGTTTTATCAAAACGCTTCAAATGCCCGAGATGCTGGAAATTTACCGCTAAGCACGACGGCGAAACCTGCCCTAGATGCGAAAAGGCTCTAAATGCTCTCTGAGCCTGTTAGCTTTGGCTTCGTAGCAGCGACCATCGCTACGATACTCGCAGTTACGGCCGTAGGTATCGTAGCGGTAAATAAATTTAAGGATAAAAAATGATAACTTTAAAGCAAGCTCTAAAGCTAAGCGCCGGCGAAATATCCGAGCTTAGAAACGAGCTGGAAAAGAAAATTTTCGCAGATAAAGAACTTGGCGCTTACGTCGAGCAGCTGGCAAATTTGCCGCTTGACAAACTGGGCGCGGGCGTGCCGATCGCTATCAAAGACAACATCCAGGTAAAAGGCTGGAGCGTAACGTGCGCGTCTAAAATTTTACAAGGATACGTAGCGCCTTATAACGCGACCGTCGTCGAAAAGCTGCTAGCCTCAGGCTTAGCGCCGTTTGGCCGTACAAATATGGACGAATTTGCCATGGGAAGCACGACCGAGAGCAGTTACTACGGCAAAACGCTAAATCCCCTAAACCGCGAAAGAGTACCGGGCGGCAGCTCGGGCGGCTCGGCGGCTGCGGTAGCGGCGGGGCTAGCGGTTGCAGCCCTTGGCAGCGATACGGGCGGCTCGATACGCCAGCCTGCGGCATTTTGCGGATGCGTCGGGCTAAAGCCCACCTACGGGCGCGTTAGCCGCTACGGTCTTGGCGCTTACTCCAGCTCGCTCGATCAAATCGGCCCTATAACGCAAAACGTAGAAGACGCCGCAATCCTATACGACATCATCGCAGGCCACGACGACAAAGATAGCACGAGTGCGGATGTAAAATTTGAAAGCGTCGCAGGCAAGCTAGACGCAAACAAAAAGCTCACGATCTGCGTAATCGAAAACTACGTAAACGAAGCCTCGGAGGAGACCAAAAAAGCGCTTTTAAAAGCGGTCGATATTTTAAAATCCGCAGGCCACAAAATAATCTATAAAAATTTAGAAAACTCAAAATGCGATATCGCAACCTACTACATCATCGCCACCGCCGAAGCCAGCGCAAATCTCAGCCGCTACGACGGAGTGAGATACGGACGCAGGGCAGAGGCTAAAAATTTAAAAGAACTTTACGTAAATTCGCGCTCGGAGGGGTTTGGCGAAGAGGTGAAAAGGCGAATCCTGCTAGGCACTTTCGTGCTTAGTAGCGGTTATTACGACGCGTATTACATCAAAGCGCAAAAAGCTCGAGCCTACGCTAAGGCTAAATACGAGCGGATTTTGAGCGAATGCGACCTTATTTTTATGCCCGTCGCTCCTCGCACGGCGTATAAATTCGGCGATCTAAAAGACCCGCTAGAGGCCTATTTGTCGGATATTTACACGATCAGCGTAAATTTAGCCGGCTTACCCGCCATCTCGGTTCCCGTAGGCAAAGACGCAGACGGACTAAACGTCTCAGCTCAACTCATTGCCAAAGCGTGGGATGAAAAAACGCTACTAGAGGGCGCTCTTAGCCTTGAAAATTTAATAAAAGGATAAAAGATGAAGATAATTAAGCGAGCTTTGACCTTCGAGGATGTTCTTTTGGTGCCTCAGTAT
>CAUPYN010000072.1:0-8860 GCA_963515575.1 uncultured Campylobacter sp. | reverse complement strand
TTACTGGAGGGCTTATGATGGATTAGTGGATTATGCAGCTTTAGCTCATTATAGAGTAAAACACTCTAAAAATGAATTCGCTAACGGTAAAAATCATATAAACGGCATTGAGAATTTCTGGGGATATGCTAAATATAGACTAGCTAAGTTTAAAGGGATAAAGAAAGAAAATTTCTTGCTTCATCTAAAGGAATGAGTTCTGTTTGCAGCTACGAGCGTAGTGAAGTAGAGTTTAGATATAATAATAGTAAAGATACAAAAACTTTCTATCATATTTTACTAAAGATGATAAGAGGTCTCATAAGTAGCAAGACGAAGTCGCGGCTAAAAATTCGCTTAACTTATCTTGAGCCTTGTTTTTTTACTACAAATTTGTTCTACCTCCTTTACTATTTTTAAAACCGTCTCTAGCGGCATTTCGGGATTTGTCGTAAAATTTATAGCTACGAATTTCGCTCTTTTTATCGGTAACTCCGCAATCTTTTGCAAAATTTCTTCTTCCGTAAAAATACCGCAAAAGCCCGTTATCTCGCCTTTTGCATTTAAAACGCCTCTTAAGTCCTCTAAGTCCATAATCGCCTTTCTTGGTACCATATACAAACCGACTTCAAAAAATTTTAGGTAAAATGGCAAAAACCGTCAAATTTCTTAAATAGTGTTACTGTTTTACTCATTTAGCCTTAATTTGCCGAGCAAGTCCGGCAAAAACTCATTCAAAATTATCCTTTAAAACCCCACCCTGCGCCCATTGTCTTCGATAATCTTATGTTTTATTTCCTCGTTTAACCTATCTATAAATTCGCCTACGCTTAAGATAGGGCTAAATTTAGCCGATCTTGCTACCGCAGCGAAGTCCCCGGGCGTTAGAAATTTGATTTTTGCTACGCTATTTTTTGCCGCTTTATCCATGCTTATACCTAGCGACTCGCACTCTTTTTGTAGTAGCTTTGCCGCCTGTGCGCCCTCCATGTATCCAAACTCGATCTTCATATCAAAGCGCCTAATGCTAGCCCTATCCAACCTATCCATCAAATTTGTCGTAGCGATAAATATGCCCTCAAAACTCTCCATTTGCACTAGCATCTCGTTTACTTGGGTTATCTCCCATTTTCTTACCGCATCGCCCCTGTCTTGCAAAAAGCTATCTATCTCGTCAAATACCAGCACGGCGTTTTGATCTTTGACTTCTTTAAAAGCATTTGCGATGTTTTTCTCCGTGTTCCCAACGTAGCAGTCGATGAGATCGCTTGCTTTTTTGATGATTAGCTTGCTGTTTAGGCTTTTGGCGATAAATTTAGCATACTCGCTCTTGCCCGTGCCCGCCGGGCCGTAGAGGCAAAGCCTAGCGTTTTTGCTCTCTTTTATGCCTTTTGCTAGCTCTTTTAAATTTACGTTTGCGTTTATCAAGCTCACGTCATAGTTTTGCGGCAAATTTATCTCCTCTTTTTTATTTTTCTTGCCTTTCTTTTTGGCGATAACAAAGCCTTGCGCTTTTAGGTTGCTTTTTATCAAATTTCTAAATGTTTCGTCTTTGTTTTTACAGCTTAAATTTGAAATGACTTTTGTCGCGCCAGATATTAATGCGGGCGTGATGGCTCTACTTTTGGCTAGCTTTTTGAGTAATTCCTCGCTTACTTGACCGTTTGTATAGCGTTTTAGTATTTCTAGGCGTTTAAATTTGGGCGGGATTTTAAACTCTATAACCATATCAAAGCGCCTGATATAGGCGTTATCTATCTCGTCTATGTCGTTAGTTATCCAAAACGTCGGCACGCTGTTACCCTCTAATGTAGCGTTAAATAGTGCCTTGGACATCCTTTCTGTACCTTTAAAAACATCCTCTATCTCGTCAAACATTATAATGTCGCGCTCCTTGCTTAAAACCTTATCAGCGTTTTTAGCGATAAAAAGCGCTTTTCGCCGCTATAGTTATCATCTTTATAGCGGCTTTTTGAGGCTATTTCGTAAAGATTTTTGTTTAGCTCGGCGGCTATCATTTTGACAAACTCCGTCTTACCGGTGCCCGGAAGTCCATAAAGCAAAATATTTACACCTTTATCCGTCTTTAAAATATGACTTTTTATCGCTGCTTCATCTACTTTTATATGCCTAAAATCATCAAATTTGAGTGAGGATTTGCCGGCCTTAAAAAACGTCGATCTAAAAACCTCTAAAATGTCGCCCTGAGCGTTTAACATATCTGTGCTAAAGTAGATGTAAAAAAACTTAAATACGCAATCAAGCCTGATATCTTGCCTCTCGTTCATTTCTAAAATATTGCTTTGTCTTAGCTTTGATTCCGGGCGTAACGCTTCTTTTACGTCAGTAGCAGGCACGCCTATGATATAGCCCAAAATCTCGTAAAAAGCGATAATGTGCATATCTCCCAGATACCTACAAATGTCTTGGAGAGCTGCAAATTCATTTACGATTACGGCAAATTCTATAATTTTTCTGTCTACTTCATCTAAATTTAGCACCGCACACAAAGCATCCAAATTTCTATCTAAAGTCTCAATGCTGGTTATTTTTGATTTTTCAAGTTCGGCATGGAGATTTTTGAACCTAATTTTTGCTTCTGCCACAGATTCACCCTCTTGCAAGATGCCGTCGAACTTTTGAAAAAAACTATCTGGCATGCCGAATTTTTCGATCGCTCTTAGCGCCCAAAGTTTGATTTTATTTTCGATCTGGGGCGGTAGTAAAATATCATCCATAGCGACTCCTTTTTTGGATGATTTTACTTGCATTTTAGGACATTTTGCGGTCCAAATTTGATAAATTTGGTTGCCGATCGGCAGTTAAATTTCTATAATATTAAGCCTTAGACTTGAGTTATATATCTTGCAGTTGCCGATTTTATCGATTCTTGATAGCGGATCGTGAACATGCCCGCAAAGGATGATTTTTGCTTTTAGCAGTCCGTGCTTTAGCGCCCTATAAAGCTCTTTATCGCCAAAATCCCTACCGCGCTCTATAGCCGTTTGCGTCCGAGTTGGCGGCACGTGCGTGAGCAATATATCGCACTCCGAAAAGTCCAAAATATCTGTATAAAGATAAGGAACGCAGCCGAATTTCACGCCCATGATCGTCTTTATATCGCCGTCTGCGTAAATGTTTGGCGCCCTCATCCATGCGGCGTCATCCGAGCCGTCTATGTCGTGGTTGCCGCTACATACAAATACTTTTCCTTTAAAATTTTCAAGCCACTGCCTAACCCAATCCTTTTGCTCGCTAACGCCCTTTTGGCTTGCGTCTATCAGATCGCCGCTTATACAACAAACGTCAAATTCTAAATCTAAAATTTGATCAAATTTGACCTTATCAAAGTGCAAATCGCTTGCGTGCAAAATCGTCATCTCGTTTCCCTTTTGGCGCATATTTGGACACGGTTTTGTCCGTTTTAGAATATATAATTTTATCAAATTTAACCAAAGGAGAAAGAATGATCAAATTTGACGTTCATTGCAGACCAAGCGAACTCCACGCTAAATTTAAAATCGGCCTTGAAGTACCGACGGCATCCGTAAAGTCGCTAAAACTAGAGTTAAGCTCGGGCGACGAGATCTCGCTTTTAGCTATCGTTAAAGCGGTAAATTTGATAAAAAGCGAGCTAAAAACGGACGCCGAATTTTACTTCGTAAATAAGATTTTGCCGCTAAAAAAAGGCGAAATATCGGCAAATTTTACGCTCCTGGTTTAACCCAGGAGCATCCTTAATCCCTCAAGTCCTCCAGCCTTTATCGCCATGCCTCTATATGCGCTCACGTGAGTATCTACCGGATTTATGCGGATTAGATGGGCGCGCTTAAATCTTTTTGCCATCCTTTCTCCGTAAATCCTGATCGTAGGCACGGCAAGCCCCGCGCCGATCTCGATTACGACGATTTTGGAGTTCATATTATGGCTAAGCCACGCATCGTACTTTTTACGCTGCGCCCAAGCCCTTTTATGGTTAAATTCGTGATCGTAAAACATAAGGATATTTGGGCAGCTCACGCATCCGCACTCAGGGCACACGGGCATCTTTGTAGCGATAAATTTGGTCTCATCGACCTCTACGCTGTTTTTGTCCATGCTCCAGATGTTGCCATCATCGTTGTGGATACACTGCACGTGATGTATGGAGCCGTGGATCTCGTAAATTTTATCCTTGTCAAATCCCGCCTTTTCAAAATGCCCGTCGACGTTTGAAGTGTAGATAAAGTAGTTGCCGCCTTTTGTTTCGCAAAGATTTTTTAGTAGCGTAAAACCCTCGTGAGGCTGGGTTGCGTTATAGAGCTTTAGCCTGTGTCCGTAAAACGCCCAAGCTAGCTCAGGACTACTAAAAAACCACTGCGGATTTGCCGTCTCGGTAAAGCTTAAATTTTTATCCTTTAAAGGCGGGTAGGCTTTCCAAAAGCCAAGATCGCCCCTAAAATCAGGCAGTCCGCTATCTACGCCCATGCCTGCTCCTGCGGTTATGATGACGGCTTCGGCGTTTGCAACGATTTCTTTTGCGCGAAGTATTGTGTCGTACACTATTTCAAATTTGTCTGCTTCCATACTTTCTCCTAAATTTGAAGTATCAAAGCATTATATCCGCCAAACCAGACATTTCTTGTCCTAGTGCGCGACTTCTCTTAGTTTTTCTAAAACCTTAACCATAGCTAGCGTATCTAGTTTACAGTATTCTAAAAGTGCCTTTTTATATGCTTCGCGCTGCGTTTCGTTCATACAGGCCATAGCAGCATATGCCTGCATAGCTTCGCCTCCGTGATGGATCAAATTTAGATCCTTATACGCCGACTCAAACTCGGGCACGAGCGCCGGCAAGACATACTTTATAGAGTAGCTTCCTTGCATTTTTGGGTGGTAGTAGCTTTTGCTAGCAAACGGCGCCATGAGGTCTTTTATGTTGTCGTGGATAGCCATAAGCTCGTTTGAAATTTGAGGATAGTTTGTGGCAAGACGTCTTATCACTCCTTTTTCAAAGCTCATGTTATAAGCCAGCACGCAGGCATCCTGCGGGATAAATTTGATCAAATTTAGCGCCAGCTCGTATCTAGGATCGGCTCCGGCCTCGGCCAAAAACTCAAAATGCTCTAAATTTCCCTTGCCGCCATCTTTATGGATAGAAAACTGAAAAGGTATCTGCTCGTAAGGCCTAAGCCCTATAAACTCAGGCACCGCCTGCTGAAATGTCTCAAAGTCGAGATGATAGAGCGGATAGCTAAGCGTGTTTAGGAATTCTTTGATAGCCTCTTTGTCAATAATCTGCTCCTTGGATAGTTCGGAGCGGATTTGGATCTGCTGGGAGGCGTTAAATTTATCTAGCTCTTTTATGTCTTCAAATTTAACTATGCCGCTTTTATAAAGCTCAAATTTCTTATCACTTCTTAGACGAGATATGTCAAAGACGCTATACTCCGGTATGCTTCGCTGCTCGCGCCAACAGTACTCCCAAGCGTCGCAAGCGTAAGGATTTGAGCAGTGAGCGCCTATATCGATGTCGGGCTCAGAGTTTTGGCTTAAAATTTCCTCGAATTTGTTTAAAATTTGAGGGATATCCGCTTGCTTTTGCTTTACTTGTTCTGTTACATCTTCGGCATGAAAAAACTTCTCAAGCTCGAGCTTCTCGTCTCTGACGTAGCTGTTATCTATATGGATTATATTTACGTCGCCGACATTGTAGCCAAGCGAGCTAAGGACGTAGTACTGGATGGCTGCGTCGTCGACGTAGACTTCTTTGACGGAGGTGCTGCTTTTTACCTCGTTGATGACGAGCCCATCATCGCCAACGCAAAGGATATCGACCATCACGAGGATGCCCTCAAAGCAAAAAGTAGCCTCGTATATGACTTTTACGCCGCTCTCGATAAGCTCTTTTGTTTTTGCCATCTGCGAGCTAAAGTCGCCGGTATACTCTATCCTCTCTCCGCCGTCAAATAGCTCGCAGGCTAGCTCGCCGACCGATGTGCCGGTATCAAATACCGTCTGCACGCCGTCATCCGGAGCTTGCAAGACTTCTGGCTTTTTCTTTTTAAGCCACAAGCTCTTTTCGCACTGAAGGCCACGGATGTAGAGGGATTTGGAGAGGGTCATTTTTGTATACCTTGAAAAAGAATTTGCTTCATTTCATTGCCGAGTCTACCTATCATATCCTTATCGTATCCCTTTTGCGATGCGTAAAATATTAGCATTTTTATACTCGAATTTGGGCTTTCCTTTATCCTTTTTAACTTCTCGCCAAAATCATAATCGCTTAAACTAGAGTTAAAATCCTTTCTTATTAAAGCCAAATTTCCAAAATCATCTAATGCTTTGCCATTTTCTTGCAAATTTGTTGCCCACATATGCTCTACCGTGTCTTGGGATTTGATTAGGTATTCATCTCTATTAAATTTAGGAAATACTTTTTTTATATCATCCGCACAAGTATCGCAAGCACTTAAACTATTAAAATCTCGCCAAAGCATGTATTCTAGCCTATAGAACCAGTAGTGTGGCACTGATGTTCCTTTATCCAAAAAGCTAGAGTCAATTTTTTCAAGCATTGGCGCTTCTAGGTTTTCACCATTATAAATTTTTTCTATAACGTTATTTATGGTTTCCACTACCTTACGATCTCCACTGCTATCTAAGGCACTTTTTGCTAGCTTGTTATCCAATTGCTCGAGAAATTTGATAGCTTTTTGCGCATTTTCGTCATTGTACTCTACTAACGAGTTTTTATCTAAAAATGCCAAAAGCGCAGCTATAAATTCAGGCTTATCGTATTCGCTAGTATAGTAAAACATCCTTTCTAAATTTAATAGCCTTTTATTTTGCATCTCGTTATCTCTATAGACAAATTCATCAAATTTTTTACGCATACTTTCTAAAAAAGCAATAAACTCATATTGCAAATTTGTCTTTCCTCTAAAAACTTTTTGAAATTCCCCCAAAAGTTTATCTTTGTCTATGATGATCTTATTTTTAGAATCCTCCTTATTCTCAGAATCCACATTCAAGCCGTTTTTGGCAACAAATACCTTCAAAACTAGAAGTAAAAATACTGGGAATTTTACTAAGCTTTTTGCATCAGAATTTGTTTCGGTTTGTTTTTCTTCTTTGTCATTAAAATCTGATTCCAAAAGTTCTCTTATTGTTTTTGGTTCGATAGAAAAATCTGCTTGATTGCTTTCTAAAATTTGATCTTTGTACTTTTCGTCCATATTTGAGATCATATCCCATTTTCTTGCTATACCTGCGTAGTCGTTTTTAATTTTACTTAAAAATCTAGCCTTTAAAACCTGATGGTTTTCCAACTGGATGCTTTTTGTATTAACCAGCTCAAAATATTCCGTAGCTTTGATATTTTCCGGAATAATAGTCATCGTAAAAATAGCCGAATTTAGCTTTTCTTTAAAAGAATTCTTGAGCAAAGCTTTATTGTCTTTTATAAAAAGAACAGCATCTAAAATTTGCTTATTTACATATCTGTGTTCATTGATGTCAAAGTTATTTAGCTTTTCGCCGTCACCACTATCTATTTCGTAATCTAACTCAAATAGTTTTTCTTTTAAAGCCATAAAAATAATATAAATAGTGGTCAGCCTCTGTTGCCCGTCTATAACGATAAATTTATCATCATTCTTTTTAACTACGATATTGCCGAGATAGTGCCCTTCTTTGCAATTTATATCGCTTATTAGTTTTTCAATATCTTGTTTTTTCCAAGAATACGCTCTTTGGTAAAAAGGTATTTCAAATTTATAATTCTTTAAGTCATCTATACTATGCTTTTGCGCTTCCATCTTGTTCTCCTTCAAATTTTATAATATTAAAAGAATGATCAGCTATATGCTTTTTAGTATATTTAATCTTGTCTTTTATCTTATTATAATGACCTTCTTGGTTTTTGATTAAAACCGAGGTTATGTCAGTGTTTGTTTTTAGCTCTTTCTCTATCTTTACCTTTAGAGTTTCTAGTGCACTTGAAGTGTCTATAAGCTGCAACAATCTATGAACTATTTTTGCTGGGCTATCACCATAAATTCTTGAATAACTACAAGCAATACCCAGAACATTAAAAAACACCAAATCTGAAATTTCATCCAATGCTTCAATACCGAATTTATCGGCTACAAACAGTAAAACCACGTGGCAAGCGTGATTTAAATAACTACATCCCGTCCAGTAGTAATCATCTTTAAAATATATAAAATTACTTTCGATATATTTTAAAATATCGCAGTATTTAAAAACGTATTCAAAAAAGCTCGCCCCTCCAAGAATATCATCTGTTAGCGATATATTATTTTTGTAAATTTTAATTTTTTCATCGAAGCGGTTTTTAAATTCATGAAAAATAGAATAATTTAACCTATACCACTCTTCATCCGCACTGTAGTAACCAAAAATCCTATATGGGTTAAAAGCATTAGTTTTAGGTCTTCTTATATATAGTGCACTTCTTAATGCGCGAAATATCAAATTTTCCCTCAAAAACCAAGAGGTATTAACGCTGTATAAAGAATACTCGTTCCATTTTTTGGCATAGTGAAGCATTAATTGCTTTGATTTCGTCTCATCCATAAACATAAGATGGTGATTTTTGAGCAAATCCGTCTCGCTAAGAGATCTACCACTGGTATTGTGTGTATCAAAGTATAAAAATGCTTCGTCTAAGTCTTCGGTTTTTACGAACGTAAATTTAACTTTTTCTTTTATATGTTCTACGAGTCCTTCTTTATCTTTTATATCGGCACATTCTACTTTTAAAAGCTCAAAATTTCTTTTCAAAGCCTTATGCGATAAGATATTTAACTTATTATCTAAAAAAGGTGCATCATTATCGCCTAGAGCTTTTAAAATAAGGACTAGCGTAGTTATACGC
>CAUPYN010000071.1:0-8970 GCA_963515575.1 uncultured Campylobacter sp. | reverse complement strand
CATGAGTTGCAGCGTAGGCAGCCTCATACGTGTTTCCGTGACTGTGTATTCCCCTACCAGCCGCGGTGGTAGGTTCTCCTTTTATGTATTCGTTAGAGTCATTAGGATAGCCGTCCGCGCCGGTTTGACCCGTGACGTTGATCCAGTAGTCCTCGGCATCCGGCCTAAAATAAGGCAATGCCGCACGCGTGAAAGATTCGGCCATCAAGCTTCTGTTTCCGGCCGTAAATACCTGGATAACGCCTCTTTTTACCGCCACTTCGTAAGCCGCATCCAAGAAGCTTTTTTCGCCGTTAGTTACGAACTGATAATAAGCCTTTTTAGCCTCGTTCATATCTTTTAAATTTATATGGTCTTTTGCCGCAGTAGTTTGATTGGCTACCTTCACGTCGTAAAACTCCACGTCGTATTCGGGTACGGCTCGCCAGTCGTAAGTAGGCTTATATCCGAGTGCACCCGCAAAGGACGAATTTACGCGCCTATTCGAACCCCAGCTATTGTTTATCACCTTTGCGCCCGCATCGGCCAAAGCGGTGTAGCCCTTTAGAAAGTAGTTGTAGTCTTGGTTTGGGCCATACGTCATGTTGTCGTTGCCGCCGGTATTTGCGGAGTATAGCTGTGCGCCAAACGCCACGCCGTGCATACCGCTACCGTCTCTACTAGCCGCCATCGTGCCGCCCACGTGAGTGCCGTGAGCATCGTTTACGCCCCTTATCCAGCTACCGTCCGTATTAAAGGCTTCACCCTTTTTAAACACGCCGTTGTCGTTTTTATTAAAATTTCGCTTACCGTCTTTTACTGGGTGATTTTTATCTATCGGGCCGTTTCCTAGCGCGGCATCAGGGTATCTCATGCCGTTTTTGCTATAGTTACCGATAGTTTTTACTGTATGAATCCTACCGTCTTGAAACTCGGGATGGCTCAAAAGTACGCCCGAGTCCATGACGCCGATCTTCGTTCCGCTACCGTTAAAGCCTAGAGCGTAAGCCGTAGAGGCGTTCATGGAGACTAGTCCCCAGTCTTTTTTATACTCCGCACTCTCCCAGCTAGAAGTATTTCCGGAAACGCCGGCTTCGGTGTAAGCATAAGCTCCGCTTGCGGCTAGTAGCAAGCAGGTGAGCGCCGAAAGAGGCAAATTTGAGCCCTTGTTACTGCGTAAATTTGCAAATTTACGCGACGTGTTTGAATGCATTATTTTCCTTTCGTTTAAGAGAATTTAAAATGTGTTATTATACTAAGCTTTAATTTAAAAATTAATTATAAAAAATAAGAAAATTTGCTGATAACGTGTTCAAATTTGATAAATTTTAGCGCAAAACGGCGCTCAAATTTTAGGTAAATTTAAATTATGTTATAATCGCTTAAATTTAAAATAAAGGTAAAAAATGGGGCTGAAATCTGACGCCTGGATACGCAAAATGTCGCACGAAAAGGCGATGATAGTGCCGTTTGCCGAGGAGCAAGTCGGACGCGGCGTGGTGAGCTACGGAGTGTCCAGCTACGGCTACGATATCCGTGTGGGCGACGAGTTTAAAATCTTTACGAACATCGGCGGCACCGTGGTCGATCCAAAAAATTTCGACGAGAAAAACGTAGTGGATTTTAAAGGCGACGTGTGCATCGTCCCGCCAAATTCATTCGCTCTAGCGCGCACGATCGAGTACTTTAACATGCCAGATAACGTGCTAGCCATCTGCCTAGGCAAAAGCACCTACGCAAGATGTGGTATCATCGTAAACGTCACGCCTTTTGAGCCGGGATTTAAAGGGCACATCACGATAGAAATTTCAAATACGACGCCGCTACCGGCTAAAATTTACGCAAATGAAGGCATCGCGCAGGTGCTGTTTATCGAGGGCGACGAGCCGTGCGAAGTGACATATGCGGACAAAAAAGGGAAGTATCAGGCGCAAGAAGGGATAACCCTGCCTAGGATTTTGAAGTAGTTTAGGAGCTTTTGAGTGCTTTTTGCGGAGCTGGCTAAAATTTAGCTCAGCGGACTTACGCTCAAATTAAATTTACCGAACTAAATTTTGAATCAAATTTAAGGCACGGTTTTTGCTCCGGCTGAATAAAATTTAAATAAACGGCGAATCGTTTTAGCTAGATGAGGCAAATTTAAAATTTGCGAAGGAGCGTATGCAAAATACGCGGCCAAGCGAATTTAAATTTACGACGTACGGCGAAAAAACAAATCGTGAAAGGCAAAAATAAATGTTTAACGGAAAATCCATCCTCATCACCGGCGGCACCGGGTCATTCGGCAAAAAATACACCGAAATTTTACTCTCCAAATTTAAACCCAAAAGGCTAGTCATCTACTCTCGCGACGAGCTCAAGCAGTACGAGATGGCGCAGGTTTTTAAGGATCCCGCTATGCGATTTTTCATCGGCGACGTACGCGACGAAAAGCGCCTGATGACCGCGATGAACGGCATCGACTACGTCATCCACGCAGCAGCTATGAAGCACGTGCCAATCGCCGAATACAACCCGATGGAGTGCATCAAAACCAACATAGGCGGCGCGCAAAACGTCATCGACGCGGCGCTTGAGTGCGGCGTGAGCAAGGTCATCGCGCTTTCGACCGACAAGGCGTGCAACCCTGTAAATTTATACGGCGCGACCAAGCTTGCCAGCGATAAATTATTCGTCGCGGCAAATAATATCTCGGGCGGTAAAGGAACGAAATTTAGCGTCGTTCGCTACGGCAACGTTATAGGCTCTCGCGGCTCGGTAGTGCCACTGTTTAAGAGACTGATCGCAGAAGGCGCGAAGGAGCTGCCGATCACGCATGCAGATATGACGCGGTTTTGGATCACGCTAGAACAGGGCGTAAATTTCGTACTTAAAAACTTCGAGCGCATGAAAGGCGGCGAAATTTTCATCCCCAAAATCCCGTCGATGACGATGATAGAGCTTGCTCGCTCCATGGCGCCGCAACTTGGCATAAAAATAATCGGCATCCGTCCGGGCGAAAAGATGCACGAAGTCATGATCGGCAAGGACGATGCGCACCTAACCTACGAGTTTGACGACCACTACGTGATCAGCCCGTCGATCAAATTTACGAGCAAGGACGATGATTTTAGCACAAACGCGCTAGGCGAAAAAGGGTATCTCGTGGAGGAAAATTTCGAGTACAGCTCAGATAAAAATAAAATTTGGCTAGATAAAGACGGGCTTTTGGAGATGATCGAGGCGAGTAAATAATTTGGCCGAAATTTATAAAATTTGAGCCGAAATCTAAAATTTTAGAAAAACGAGGCGAAGTATTTTTGCGTTTAGACGAGGCGGAAATGAGCCGAGCGAGGGAGCATACATATAGTATGTAACCGAGCTTCGGCGAAATTTCCAACGAAGTATAAACCAAAAAGACGAGCCACCAAAAAGACAAGCCGAAAAGGATAAAAATGATACCTTACAGCAGACAACAAATCACCGACTCCGACATCGCCGCCGTCGTGAGCGCCCTAAAAGACGACATCCTAACGGGCGGCGACAAGGTCGGAGAATTTGAAGAAGCGATCGCCCGGTACGTCGGCATAAAGCACGTCGTAGCGATGAACTCGGCGACGAGCGCACTTCACGTCGCATATCTGGCGCTAGGCGTGAGAGAGGGCGACGAGGTCGTAACGACGCCGATCACGTTTGCAGCAACGGCAAACGCGGCGCTAATGGCTGGCGCGGAGGTTAAATTTGCGCCCGTCAAATTTGACGGAAATATCGACGAAACCGCGCTAGTAAGCCTAATCACGCCTAAAACCAAAGTCATAACCGCGGTTGATTTCGGCGGCAATCCCGTAAATTTAGAGGCCGTCCTAAAACTAGCCAAGCAGCGCGGCATAAAGGTGCTTGACGATGCGTCGCACGCGCTAGGCAGCTCTCAAGGCGGCGTAAAAGTCGGCGCAAAAGCGGACGTTAGCATTTTTAGCTTTCATCCCGTTAAGCCGCTAACTACCTTTGAGGGCGGCGCGCTAGCAACCAACGACGACGAGATCGCGCGCCTAGCACGCCTCTACCGCTCGCACGGCATAGCTAAAAAACGCCTCTGGGACAGCGACCAGACGGTACTTGGCTACAACTACCGCCTACCAGACGTCGCCTGCGCGCTAGGGTTAAATCAGCTAAAAAGGCTAGACGAAACCATCGCGGCGCGCGAGAAAATCGCTAAATTTTACGACGAAAAATTTGATAAAAACCCATATTTTAGCGTGATCAAGCTACCAGGCGGCGTCGTTAGTTCGCGCCACCTCTACCCTATCTTGCTATTTCGCCAGTTCTGGTGCGCCAAAGAGGACATATTTGCCGCCATTCACGCGCGCGGCATCGGCGTACAGGTGCACTATAAGCCGACTTATAAATTTAGCTTTTACCGCGAGCGCTACGGCGATATTTCGGTGCCTAGCGCCGAGGATTTTTACGCCGCCGAGCTTAGTATCCCGTGCCATCAATGCATGAGCCTAGAGGACGCAAATTTCGTCGCGGACGCGCTTTTTGAGGTTTTAAAGAGCTTTGATACGCCGCAAGGTTGTAGAGTTTGATCCTGCTCCACGCCCGAGGTAACGAAAAAATCGGTATCGGCAACCTCGCAAGGTGCTACGAACTAGTAAAATTTCTAGCTCCAAACCGCGACGTAAAAGCGATTTTCGAGTGCGACGAAAAGTTATTTTCCAGATTTAGCCAAAACGCGATTAGAAGCGAAAATTTGGAGCATTCAAAGGAGCTGATTTACCGACTAAAACCGCAAATTTATATTAACGATTTGCTCGATGCGGATAAAAATTTAAGCGATGTCGCGCGAAACGCTGGCGCGCGCAAAATCGTAAGTTTTAATACCTTAGAATACGGCTTTGAGCCGGACGCGCTATTTATAATGGACGAGTTTGACTACCCCGCCGCAAGCGGAAATTTTGAGATTTTTCGTTCGTTTGGCTACTACATCGTGGGTAGCGACGTAGTAAAAAGGCGCGCTAAATTTACGCCCAAAGCTCAGCTAAAAAATATCTTACTATCTTTCGGAGGCGCCGATCCTGCGATGTTTAGCGAGTATTTTGCAAACGTAATCGCAAACGACGGTCGCCTTTATACGCTAGTTTTGGGGCCTGCAATGAGCGATGAGCGAAAGGCGAGGATAAAAAGCGTTCAAAAACCGAATTTAAGCTTTATCGACAGCCCAGCAAATTTGATAGACCTAATCTTAAATCACGATGCCCTAGTCACGTTAGGCGGCATGAGCGCATACGAGGCGATGACGCTAGGTACACCTGTTTGCGGCGTGGAGTGGAGCTATCTAGCCTACGTAGTAAGAAGTTTTGCAAAGCTTAAAATGATAAATAATTTAGGCGATATTAAAAACGCCTACGAAAATTTATTAAATTTAAATTTAGCAAGTGTAAACGAAATTTGCGAAAACGCCTACCTCAAAATAAGCGGCGACGCGCTAGCGAAAATAGCGAAAATTTTAGACGGATTTGAAAATGAACGAAGTTGAATTAAAAATTTGCAAAGGCGGCGATCTGGGGGCTAACTCCTACGTAATAATCAGCGGCGAGCGTGCTATCGTCATAGATCCGGCTGATTTTACGCAGATTACGGACGCTTTACGCGGCAAGAAGCTTGATTTTATCGTTATCACGCATGAGCATTTCGACCACATCTTGGCGCTAAACGAGCTAAAAAGCCGATACGGCGCCAAAGTAATCGCACAACGCAAAGCAAGCGAAAATATCGCAAACCCGAGCAAAAATTTATCGAGATTTAGCGATATGATTTACGACGTTATGAAAATTAAAAAAACGCGCGAGACGCCGGAATTTAGCACGCAAAAGGCCGATACCGAATTTGACGAGAGTTTTGAGATTTCGTGGCTGGGGCATACGCTTACGTTCGTTCATACACCCGGACACTCCGAGGGCAGCTGCTGCGTGAAGCTAGGAGGGCTGCTATTTTCGGGCGATAGCTTGTTTGAGGCCGTAGACACGTCGTTTCTAGGCGGCGCGAAGGCAAAAGCCGCATACGAGAAAATTTCTATGCCGTACTTTCGCTCGCTAGATCCGTTTTTGCCCGTTTGCCCCGGACACGGCGAGAGCTTTATCCTAGGTGACAAACTAAACGCGCGCCAAAAAGCGACGGAAATTTTTAAAAACCGTCCGAAATTTACGAATTTTTTCGTAAATTTCGACGAATTTAACGAAACGCTAAAAAACGCTAAAATTTTAGTACGCGCAGAGTGCTGTTTTTTACTCGTAAAGCGCGGCGCATTTTATAAATTTTACTATTTGGTCGATAAGCTCGAAAATTTAGCAAATTTAGACGAGTTTTTTAAGCTGATAAACGAGCCTGTCGTAGCCGAGATCGTCTCAAAAAACACCGTTGCGAGCGATTTTTTAAAAGGCGTAAAATTTAAGCCGTATAAAATTTACTCTCGTTATAGATCCGTTAAAAAAAATAGAAGCTTTAACAACGTTTTACCTGCGGATTTAAGCGACGCAAGCGAAATTTTTGAGCTCATTAGCGAGACTTTCGATCCGCTTAGCGATTATTTGCCGAGCTTTGAAGAGCTATCTAAACTAATCGCAAAGGGCCTAGTTTTTGTTATCAAGCAAGAGCGCGCGATAGCCGGAGCGGCGATATTTGAAATAAAAGAAAAAATTTGCTATTTTAGGCTAAATTGCGTAAAAAAAGAGTTTCAAAACGGCCTTATCGGCTTTGCTCTAGCCTCGGCACCAAAGCAGATGCAAGAGGCTCAGACTTTTTACACCTGGATAAACGACGAGAACAAAGAAGCCGTTAGGCTAAATTCCGCGCTCGGATATAAACCAGACGGCCTAAAAAACTATATCTTTATAAAGGACGACGAATGAATTTGCAAACCATACGAACTTTAATCATCGATTCACTCAAAGAATACAATCAAGAGCTGCAAAGCAAAGAGCTGCAAAACCCTACGATAGATACTAGGCTTTACGGCTCTTCCAGCGCGTTAGATAGTTTAGGGCTCGTCTATATAGTGAGCGATTTGGAGGATAAAATTTATCAAAATTTTGGCAAAAGCATCGTACTCGCCGATGAAAGAGCGATGAGTCAAAAAACCTCGCCGTTTAGAAGCGTGGAGACGCTGGCTAATTATATTCAAAATCTTTTAGAAGAACAAAATGGCTAAGGCGATAATCGTAACGGGCACCTCAAAAGGCATCGGAAAAGGGCTTTGCGAGCGATATTTACAGGAGGGCTATTTAGTCGCGGGCTGCGCTAGGAGCCAAAGCAAAATCGCGCACGAAAATTACAGACATTTTAGTCTCGACGTAAGCGACGAAATCGCGGTCGTAGCGATGATAAGAGAGGTTAAACGGGAATTCGGCAGGATAGACGCGCTTATAAACAATGCCGGCATCGCCTCCATGAACCACTTCTTAACCACGCCCTTTGATAGCGTCAAAAAGGTATTTGAAACGAATTTTTTCGGTACGTTTTTATTTAGTAGGGAAGTCGGCAAAGTCATGATGAAGCAAAAATGCGGCCGTATCGTAAATTATACCACCGTCGCAAGCGCGCTAAGACTAGAAGGAGAGGCGATCTACGCCGCCAGCAAAAGCGCGATAGAAAATTTAACCCAAACGCTGTCAAAAGAGCTAGCGCCATTTAACATAACCGTAAACGCGCTAGGCCCTACGCCGATAAAAACCGACCTAATAAAGGCCGTACCGCAGGACAAGATAAACGCGCTTCTTGAAAGACAAGCTATAAAGAGATTCGGAAATTTCGGCGATATAAAAAATGCGGTAGATTTTTTCATCGACGAAAAAAGCGACTTTATCACGGGACAAATTTTATATTTAGGCGGAGTTCATAACTGATGCGAGAGATGATCGAAAAATTTAAAGACGGCAGCCAAACGGCGATAATCCATAAAGACAAAAAATATAGCTACGCAGAACTTTATCTAAAAATAAAAGAGACACTAAATTTTATAAAAAATAAAATCAAAAGCGGCGAAGTAGTCGCGATTTTGAGCGATTATTCGTTTGAGAGCGTAGCGCTTTTTTTCGCCCTTTACGAAAATAAAAACATAATCGCTCCCATAATCTCAAACGCGCAAGAAGAGATAAATTTAAAACTAAAAGAGTCTTTTTGCGATAAAGCGATCGAAATTTGCGGCCGAGGGTTTAACGTAAAAGAGCTAAATCCTAGCGGAACGCATCAAATTTTATCGAATTTAAAAAAGAGCGGACGAGCCGGCCTCACGCTATTTTCAAGCGGTAGCACGGGTAAGCCAAAGGCGATGATACACGATTTAGACGCGCTAATAGACCTTTATAAAAATAAAAAACAAAAGCGGATGAATATGCTCGTTTTTTTGATGTTTGACCATATCGGCGGCATAAATACGATGTTAAATATCTTATCGACGGGCGCTACGATGATAATCCCTCAAAACAGAAACGCCGATGACGTCTGCAAGCTAATTAACGAGTATAAAATAGCCGTTTTGCCCGCAAGCCCTACGTTTTTAAATCTGATTCTTATCGGCAAATCTTACGAAAAATACGATCTAAGCTCGCTAAGGATGATAACCTACGGCACGGAGACTATGCCGGAGGGACTTTTAAATAGGCTAAAATCGGCGTTTGCCAAAGTTAAATTTTTGCAGACTTTCGGCACCAGCGAGACTGGCATCGCGGCTACGTCGTCAAAATCGTCCGATTCTACCTTTATGAAAATAGACGATGAAAATTTGGAATATAAAATCGTAGACGGCGAGCTGTGGCTAAAAAGCAAAACGCGAATTTTAGGCTATCTAAATGCGGAAATGGATAGCTTTACCGATGACGGCTGGTTTAAAACCGGCGACTTAGCGCAGCAAAGCGAGGACGGTTTTATAAAAATCATCGGTAGAAGCAAAGAGATCATAAACGTGGGCGGACAAAAGGTGCTTCCGTGCGAGGTGGAATCGGTGCTGCTTGAGAT
>CAUPYN010000070.1:0-9341 GCA_963515575.1 uncultured Campylobacter sp. | reverse complement strand
TTGCTAGACTACTCGAGGCACCGCTCCGTCATAGAAAACCACTACAACAAAAAACAGATAAATCAAAATTTATACTCGTTTCCAAACGACAGGCAGACTAATGATAATCTTTTCGTAAAAGGCGTTTGGGGCGTGAGCGATAAATTTACGCTAAAGCCGAGCTTTTTGTACTCTAGGCTAGATAACTACACCTCCGCCAAGCGCTACCTAGACTCCCAGCTCACGCTAAAATACGGCGGTTACGTCGCGACTCTCGAGGCGCAGGCCGATCTTGAGGGGGTATTTTTAGAGCAGACGCGTAGCTACTCCGCCTCGCAAAACAGCCGCGACTATGAGCATGATACCGAGTACTACGGCTACAAACCCTCAAACGTCAAAAACTGGGGAACCAATCCTAGCCCAAATTTCGGCTCGGGCATAGGGGGACTAAACGATTTTGAACAACGCCAAAACAAGCTAGCGTATAAATTCGACGCAAGCGTGAAGGAATTTGAAGCTCTGGGCGCATCGCATCTGGTAAAATCTGGCTTTGAGATAACTAGACAAAGCGGCAGCTACGAGATACCGCGCACCCGCGTATCCTATGGAACGCCAAAGCCTTTGATGAGCGGAACGTGCATCGCCGGCGATAAAACTTGCGTCATAGACGATAGCTTCGCGTCCCAGGGCGCGGTCGGTCAATATCTATCGAAAAAAACCTATTACTACGCCGTAAAAACCAAGGCTACGCAAACCAATCTCGCCCTTTATCTCGAAGACGAGATGAGGTTTGGCGCGTTTAAATTTCGTCCCGGACTTCGCATCGAGCGAAACGGCGATAACAACGACGTAAATTTGGCCCCGAGGTTGTTAGCCGAGTATGAATTTGCGGATAAAAACTTCATAGGCCTTGGGCTAAACCGCTACTACGGACGAAACTTTTTCGCGTACAAGATGTATAACGGCGTGTATAGGATGTATGAGACTTGCGAGAGAAGCTCGTACGGCGGGGCGTATACGTGCGGCGGACTAGCTAATAATCGCCGTCCCGTTAGGGAGCTAAAGACGCCATATGATGACGAATTTAGCGCGTATTATCGCGGCGACGTCGGTAACGCGAGGCTAAATCTAAAATACGTAAGACGCCAAGGCCGCGACGAAGTAGCGATGAAGTACGTAAGAGAGCCGCTATCAGGCTACGGAAACGGATATTCTATATTTACCAACGAAGGGCAAAGCAAGCGCGATATCGTAACCTTAAGCGCGGCAAACATCGCTCCGATCGAAATTTGGGGCGTAAAAAACGATTTTGAAGGCTCGCTAACCTTTACGAAGCAAAGCAGGAGTTTTGACGATTATGAAGACGACGAGATGAACGACGACGTCTCGTATAACGGAAAAATCATCAAAAAAAGCGAACTACCGGTCGTTGATTACCATGTCCCTTTTTCGGCTAAGTTTAGCCACTCGGCTAAATTTAGCGGCTTTAGCGTTTCAAATTTCATAAACTATACGAGCAAAACGGACGCGCTGCTAGGCGGCTGGAATAGGACTCGCGGGATGTATGTCTACGAGCGCCAAAAGTTGCCCGCATATGCGACTTGGGATATGCGCATAGGTTACGAAAGGCGGCTGGCCGGCGATTTTCGAGCGTTTGTAAATCTTGATATAAATAATCTTTTAAACAAAAAATTTATCGCCTCAAACGAGGGCAACTACTACGAATACGGCCTTGGCCGCAACTTTTGGTTGGAAGCGGGTATGAAGTGGTGATTTGCCGGGATTTGTTCCGCAATTTACCGCGCAAGATGCGGTAAAAGCGAGTCTGCGGCAAAATTTGCGAGCTTTAAAAGGCTAAAGCATTTTGGTTTAGTTTTTATACGCGCCCTAAATTTGCGCCTTTTGGCTAGTGTTGGTTTTTGCCTTACGGCGCAAAATCGTAAATTTAGCATTTGTGCGCGGCGTAAATCCGCGCTTTTGCCCTCTAGGTTTGCTAGTAAGCGTAAATTTGCCTACTTGCGGCGGGCAAAATCGGCGAAACAGCTAAATTTCGCGTAGGGCGCGAGCGGTAATTTCCTTGCCTAAACTCAAAACGCGCGGAGTGGATTTGGCGGCTCGGCGAGTGTGCCGTTTAAAATGTTAGTTTTTCTCTCGCGGCTTAAAACTCTGAAGCTGCGAGAAAATATGTTTCGCGCTCTTTTTGGCATGTTTAAAAGCGCTATTTTTGCTCTTGCTGCTTAAACGGCGCTAAATTTGCGATGATTTAGCTGTTAGCTCGCGTAAAATCACCCTCAAAAGATACGATTTTATCGCGGCAAAAGGCTACGTCGCCCGTGCAGGCGAAAATTTATATGCTAGATTTCACCCGCCCATCGCCGCCGCCCGGCATGACCTTGTGCCGAGTCGTTTTTGTTTGCGCGTACCTGCTTTGGTTTTTATTTAAAAATGCGCTTAGCCGCCCGTAACGTAAAGCTAAAAGCGTATTTTACGTTTTTAAGCCTAAATTTAAGCGAAAAAATCGGCCGCAAGTCTTTATTTTACGGCAACTGGCCCTTGTATCCGAGATTTGCTCGCAAAGCGGCTTAAAGATAAGCGAAATTTAGCGTTTTGGTCGCAAAACTCCAAGCTACCTAGCATCTAGCGCGGCAAAAACGCGTATAAATTTCCGGTTTCAGCGGTTTTTTGATATAATCAAAACAAAAGTTAAATCAAAGGAGTAAAATGTATATCGTCCTAGGCGTCCTCGCCGTTCTCGTGCTCATCGTTATTTCGACTTATAACTCGCTCATCGGCAAGCGAAACCAAGTCCTAAATATCAAATCAGGCGTCGATACACAGCTAAAAAAGCGCTTTGACCTCATCCCGAATTTAGTTGCCACCGTCAAGCAGTATCTCACGCACGAGCGCGAGCTGCTAGAAAACATCTCAGCGCTTAGAAGCGGCATCCAAAAGGCTGCGGGCGACGAGCAGAGATTTGCGTTAAACGGCGAGCTATCAAATCTAATCTCAAAGTTAAACGTTGTCGTGGAGAATTATCCTGAACTAAAAGCAAATGAAAACGTAATGCATCTACAAAAAACGATAAATGATATCGAGGAGCAGATCTCCGCCGCGCGCCGCGCCTACAACGCCGCCGTGACCGATTACAACAACGCCGTGGAGATGTTTCCCTCAAACATCGTCGCTAGCTGGGCGAGGTTTAGCAAGGCGGCATTTTTCGAGGTGCCTAAGGGGCAAGACGATCCACACGACGTGCACGAGCTTTTTAACCGATAAATTTACGCTCGCTTCGCCAAATTTGAGCTAAATTTAGGCGCTTTAACCGCGCTCTTAAATGCAAGCGGACTTGCTAAATTTGAACGCAAAAAGCGGCTCGGACGGTAAATTTAAGCGGCAAATTCGGTTTTAATCAAAACGCCACAGCTCATAAACGGCGAGCTTAGATTAATGCAGATTAAAGCAAATTTAAATGCCAAAGCCCAAACGCAGGTTTAAAATAGTCAAATTTGCAAAAACGGCGTTAAATCAAAAATGGAGTAAAAATGGACGATCTGGTCATGCTAGAGCTTGAGCGACAAAAGGTTTTACGCTCGCTTTTTAGGCTAAAGCTTGCCTGCGTTTTTATCGCTGCGGCCGCATCTTGGCTGCTTTATCTAGCCTCGCATAAAGCCGCTCTTAGCGCTGGTGCGTTTGTGTTTTGCGGGACTGCGATGTACTATTTTTTCGAGAGCATTTTTACCGATAGCTTTACCTTTAAATTTAAACGAAAAGTTATACGCAGCATCATCGAGAGCTGCGGCCTAACCTACCATCCGGGCGGCTTCGTAGAAAATGATTATTTATATATGATTTATGATTTTGACATCGATAAATACTCTGGCAACGACCTGATTTTCGGGCAGATAGAGGGCGTGCGGGTCAAATTTAGCGACGTAGAGGCGATAAGCATCAAAGAGGATTTGCACGGAAACAAGACTCATAGAGTGCTTTTTGCGGGGCTTTTGTTTGTCGCCGATTTTCCTAAACGACTAAAGGCCGTCACTCAAATTTGCAGCGGGACAGATGATTTTAAGGACTACGGCGGCAAGCGTGCGAGGATGGACGACGCGGAGTTTGAGCGGTATTTTAGGGTTTACGCGACCGATCAGATCGAGGCTAGATACGCGCTCACGCCAAGCTTGATGGAGAGCTTAAAACTGCTAAAAATGAGATTTCACCGTCCCATAAACATCGTGCTAACCGGGGATAAAATCTGCATGGCGATCCGCACGGGACGCGATAACTTCGAACCCGATCTGCGCCGCCCGCTCGTGGGCAAGGGCGCGAATAGATTTTACAAAGACGAGATCGGCGGCTTTTTGCGTATCGTCGAGGAGCTGCGGCTAAACCGTAAAATTTGGCTAGACTAGGGAGCGTGGGTCAAATTTGACGGGCGGCATAACCCGCACCCTAAAAACCTAAACAAGCGTGCGAGACGAAAGTCAACGAGCGCGGCGGTAAAATGAAAAAGGAGAGCGGATGAAGGGCGTAGCGATAAGCGAAACGACGATAGTCGGCGATGATGGGAAATACTATAAATTTAGCTTTGAAGAGGTGCGCGCGGGGCGGCCGGGCGGAGGAGAGCGCGTGGCGTTTCGAGCCGACGGGGAGTTTGCCCGCGACGTATTTGTGGTGACGGACGAGGGCGAGAGGCGCGCCACGAAAGACGCCAGAAGTGAGGAGACGAAGGCGGCGCTAAAAGAGAGCGCGGCGTTTGGGCGGGCTAGGACGGCAGGCATTGCTTCCGGCGTCGCGCCTGCCGTTATCAAACTTTACGCGTTTTTTATCGCGGACTACGCGGGGCTAAAGCTACAAATCGCCGTTGCTCTAGCGGTCCTCGTAGGCGCGCTGCTAACCTATGCGGCGCTAGGCGGTATCGCGCGGCTTGCGGGTAGCGATGATCTGCACATAAACTACGGCAAGGCGATGATAGCGATGTTCGTCGCCCAGGTCACGCAGACGTTGGCGTTTTATTTGACGCAAACGGGCCATCCGCTAGCTAGGCTCGTCGCCGTTATCGCGGCGCTTTTGCTAGTTTACGTGGCGGTAGTTTGGGCGAAGGTCTTTTTTAAGCTTGCTAGGCTAACTAGAAACGGGCTTTTTAAAGCATATATTTTCGCGTTTTTTATCGGGGAGCTGATGCAAGCAAGCGGGTATTTGTTTGTATTTAGTTTTCTTTTTATCGTGGCATCGTTTATTATCTACGTCGTAGCGTGGGTCAAAACGGACAAGGTCGGCGAGGCAAATAAAGAGGGGCTTTTTATCTATTAGCCTAGCGCGTTTACTCCTGCGCGGTTTGGCTCGTTAAATTTAATATCGCCGCTTGCGCCTGCTAGCGCGTCCTTTCTTACTAGATTTTGAAAACGACTGCGGCGATAAGTCTTTAGAGAGCTATGCCAAACTTGGATATCGCAGTTGGTTTTACCCGGTCTTAAATAATGCGATGAGCTTTTGGAGAGCTTGCCTGTTTTGCGCCAAAAGGCTTTAGCTTTAACCATCCATGCGCGGTTTTATACGGCGGTTTTGCTGGTAGGTAAAGGGGCTTTGCGCCGCAGATTTGTTAGCGCTTTGGATTTGACGCATTAAACCAACGCTCTTAAATTTACTCGCGCGCCGCGGGTATATGCTGCTATTTCTGGACTAATTTGCGCAAAAATCTAACGGCGCCAAAAATAGGATTTCTAAGGGCGCAGACGATTTTGCGTTAATGCGTTTTCTAAATTTTGGTGCTAGCGGCGCAAGCGGAGGTAAATTTATAGCGCCGCATTTTTATCCTAACGCCTGTAGCGGCAAAAACGCGCAAAACTCGTCGTCGGCGAGCCGTAAATAAAGATAGTATCTTAAATTTATTCCGATTTTTGCTGTTTTGCTTGCTAAATTTTAGCGAAACGGGCTTTGCTTTTCTATGCTTTTAAATCAAAAATCGCCGCCTAAATCTTTATCGGCGGCGCAAAATTTTTCTCTTTTATTTTTGATTTTGCGGCATGATTAGCGCCTTTGTCCGCGTTTTGGGCCAAACCGCTGCTTTTAGGTTTGGCGCAAATTTGCCCAAAATCTTGCATTTATTATCAAAACGAGGCTTGTAAAACAGCATAAATAAAGATACAATTACTAACCAATCTCAATCAAAAGAAAAAACAATGAAAAAATCGTTTTAGCTGCTATGGTTGTCGGGCTATGCTCTTTAAATTTGAGTGCCGGGGAGCTGGAGGATAATATCAAGAAATGCGACGGCGGCGATGCGCAGGCTTGTTTGAAAGCTGCTGAAAAATACTATGTTGCAGGCAAAACCGATCCTAAGGAAATTGAACTTTTTCAAAAAGCTTGCAATCTAAATAATGCCGAAGCTTGCACTTTATTGGCATATAAATACAAAAAAAGTGGAGATACGGCTAGTGCTAAAATATTTTATACAAAAGCTTGCGATCTAGGCGATCAAGTAGCTTGCACGATGAAGTAAAAAATTAAAAAATAAAGCCTGATTTTGCAATCAGGCTTTTTATTATCTAAGCGGTTAAAATATACGCCGAATTTAGGAGTCTAAATTTGCGTCAAGAGTTTAAATTTAGGGCCGCATTTGACGCTAAATTTGGCTTACGGGATTCGTTTGGTTAAAATTAAAACCTGAGCTTTAATCAGGCAAATTTACTAAGTAGACCCGTGCTAAAAAAGCCTAAAACTGCGGCTTGCCGCCGTTTGCTTTGGCACCATTTACGAAGTCTATCGCGTATTTTTGGCACGCGGTTTTGTCCTTTTTCTCTAGGCACAGCGTTTCTAGCTGCTCGCTACTCATGCCCTTGTAGTCGGCCACGGTTTTATTTGTTCCGCCCATATAAAACCACGTGATTAAACCTAGAATCAACAAAATAAAAACTAGCCGTGCCATTTTTTCTCCTTTGCAAATTTATTTTTAATGATACAATGGCGACGGTTAAATTTAGCTTGATTTTGCATAAAATCCAAGCCAAGCGGCGGCTTTTAAAATAATATCTGCATAAAATCGTATGTAGCCTTGCAGTGCGGTTAGACCGGCGCCCGTCGTTTTTACGCTTGGCGGCGCAGTTTACAGCACCTAAAATGACGATACGCTTTGCGATAGCGATGCACTGGGCTTGCCGTTTAGGCGATTTTGTCCGCCGACGCGACAAGGGCCGCTTTAGGCTAAATTTCAAAGCCGAGCTAAAGTTTAGGGAGAAATCATTTATATTTGGTTTTTGAAAACTTGATTTGCCGTTTATATACATTGTGCTAAAATGCGCCGAAATTTTTATAAAAGGATAAGGATGAAAAAGATCTTTTTGGGCTTAGCGCTATTTTCTGCGATTGCGGCTGCCGCGCTAGGCGAGACGATCGAGGTTTATAAAAGTCCCGAGTGCGGTTGCTGCGGCAAATGGGGCGAGGTAATGAAGCAAAACGGCTTTGAGATAACTGAGCATAAAACAAACGAGATAATCGAAACAAAAAATAAATACGGCGTGCCGGCGGAACTGTACAGCTGCCATACCGGCATAGTCGGCGGCTACGCTATCGAGGGGCACGTACCGGCGCAGGAGATAAAAGCGCTTTTGGCCGCTAAACCCTCTGACGTCGTGGGTATCTCGGTGCCCGGCATGCCGCTGGGAAGTCCGGGTATGGAGCAGGGCGGCATCGTCGAAGACTACGACGTGATCGCGTTTAAAAAGGACGGCACGACCGAAATTTTCGCCAGCTACAAAAACGGCAAAAAAGTAAAATAATCTAACTTAGCCAGCACAAATTCGCCCGCCTTTTTACGGATTTGTGCAAATTTTGTCGCATAAATTTTACTCGCGGCGTCAATCTTGCGGCGCCGATTTTGGCTATTTTATTCGGATTTATTCTTGCGCGAGATTGCTAAAATTAGCCGTTTTTTGCTTTTTACTCGCGGCGTTTGATGCGCTCGCACGTTTTTGCCCGTTCGTTTTAAATTTTTATCATGAAACGAGCGTATTTGCGGCGCCGAATTTATAAAATTTACGCCGGCATTTTCGCTACTTTTTTACGGAGTAAAATTTGGCGACTCGGATGTCCGCAACCCGCTCAAATTTAAATCTTGTTTTTTTCTTCGCGCGACTTGCCGCGAGCGCCGTAAAGATTGCAAAATGGCCGTTAAATCGGTATGATTTTGTTAAATTTACCCGCTTGCCGAATTTAGCGCAGATAAAAGAGTAAAAAGATACGAAACGGCGACTGATTTACTTTTTCTTGGATTGCTATTACCAACTCGATCGTTTTTGAGTTGAAATTTACCGATTACGGCCAGGGCGGTAGGGCGATACTTATGCTATTTGTTTTGCGGCTTGCGGCGTGGATTTACATGAGCGGGACGACAAAAACTCCGACTATGAGGGCATGAGCCGCGAGGAGCTTGAGGTTTTGCGTCTTGAGAAAAGGATAAAAAGGCCTGCTAAAGATAGCGACCGACTTCGTAAGCTGCAACAAACCGCAGTTTTAGCGGTTTTTCGGGCGGATTTTACCTTCAAATTTGCCGCGTCGGTTCGGGCTTGCGTTGGCAAAACGGCTAGCTCGCAACTCAAATTTAGCTTCGTAATTTAAATTTAACGTAGATCAAATTTGCGATTAATTTGATGCCGCAAGCGCTAAAATCGTCGCATCAAAGCCGCCCGATCTTGGCTCAAATTTTAAAATTTACAGTGAGCCGATTTGCTTTTAGAGCTTAAACTCGGTGCTGCCGACAAAGTCCTAAAACTAATCCAAATTTAACTCCTTTATCAAATTTAAGAGCTTAAGCCCCATTGACGCAGGCGGCGCAAATTTAAACTCTTTCAAATTTAACTCGCATTTTCGCGTTTAGCGTTTTTGCGGCGCGGGTTTAGCTGGGGATTGGCGTACAAATTTGCTGCAAAAAGCGGATAAAATAAGCAATATTTTTATTACAAGTTTAGCGCGGAGCTTAAATTTGCGCTCAAATTTAAGTCGAAAGCAAGGCACGCACGCGGCCAAAAGCGCCAAAACGCGGCAAAAATAGCCTCCGCGGCGCTCGCTCGCGCTAGAGGCGGCAAAAATGAGCTTTCAGTTTAAAATTCCCGATTTTTTGCTATAATCGCCGCATTTCATTTTAATTTTTTAAGGATTTTAATTGCACCCCAGTAGCGCCGACTCGCTTTTTATGATCGCTCTCGCGTTTTTCTTCGTATTTCTAAACGCTTTTTTCGTCTTATCAGAATTTTCCATAGTCAAAGTCCGCAAGACTCGCCTAGAGGAGCTTGTTAAGGACAAAGTGCCAAACGCAAAAACCGCGCTTGATATGTCAAACAACCTCGACACCTACCTCTCCGCCACAC
>CAUPYN010000069.1:0-9366 GCA_963515575.1 uncultured Campylobacter sp. | reverse complement strand
GGGGGCGGAAGGGGCGACGCTTCGTAAGTAGAAACCCCTTCCGCCTCCCAAGAAAGAATTAAAAGATAGCTTGTTCAAATTTATCTAAATTTAGAAACAAGTTTCTAAAAGTACGCTAGTAGAAAGGAATTCGCATGAAACATAAAGCGTTTCTCGCCTTGTGCGCGTCTATGTTATTATGCTCTTTTGCATTTAGCGCAGGTGCACCAAGCGCAAAGATAACGTCTTTAGTAGATCTTAACGTCACCGACGAGCTGCGAGCCAAACACCCTTTAAAGCCTCATCACGAAAAGCTAAGCTTCACCTGTCTTGATTGTCACGAAGGACAAGGAAACGACGCTAGTAAATTTAAATCCATAGGCGATAAAGGCTGTTTGTCCTGTCACGGCGACAAGAAAAAGATAGCTAAAAGACTAGAATACATGGATCTACTAAAAGCAAATCCCCACAACTCGGTTCACGACGGCCCTACGCTATACTGCGACGAGTGCCACAACGAGCATAAAAAATCAACCAATATGTGCACGGAGTGCCACGAACACGAAGTTCCGCAATGGATGGGGGTAACGCCATGAAAATTTCAAAGAAAGTACTAGCGCTTATTATATTAGTAAGCGGCATTATAGGGTTTTTAGTCGTACTACCCGTGCATTACGCCCTAGAAGAAACTAGCGGAGAGAAGTTTTGCGTAGTATGCCACGAGATGGATCCTATGGTTATAGCTTATAGTAACGACGTTCATAGCGGTAAAGGTAAAAGCGGAGTAAGGGCTAAATGCGTGGACTGCCACATACCTCATGATAACCTGGCTAAATACGTTTTAACTAAAGCTAAAAACGGATTGATGGAGGGATACGTTCATTTCTTTAAAGATCCGGAGGCTATAGACTGGCATAAAAACAGAGAGAAAAGAGAGCACTTCGTATTTGATAACGGTTGCGTTAGCTGTCATACGAATTTGGTGGATAATAAGCTAACCTCAGCCCAAGCTCAAAAGATGCACGCTCACTATCAAAGTCTGCTAAATACCGATAAGCAACTAACCTGCGCTAGCTGTCACGCCGAGGTAGGCCACAGCGGGCTAAACAACATGCTAAACTACTGGAAGCCTGAATACAAAATCTACGAAAAGAAAGCCGCAATCAAAAAAGAAGAGATAAAGAAGGCTTATTTTGGGGAGGATTATGTAGCGCCGAAGGTAGAAAATAAAGAAGGCAATGCTACCAAAAAGTAGGCTAAAATGAAGAAAATTTTGCTTGTTAGCGACGACGCTCAGATGCAGCTAAACCTCAACGCCGCGCTTTACCGCTTTAACATCCGCATAGTTCGCTTTGAAAATTTAAGCGAGTTAAAAGAGGATTATTATAGCGGCAATCGCTACATCTTTTACGTCATCGACGTAAAGACGAAGGATCTGGCAAATTTCGACTCGGTCAAATTTCTGCGAGATAACGGGAGCCTAACTCCCGTTATGATCCTTATAGATAAGGCTATCCCCGCGCTTTATAAGAAAATTTACTACGCCAAATACGACGACTTTATGGTTAAGCCGTTTTTGCCGGAGGAGTTTTTGTTTCGGGTATTTAGAAACTGCCGAATTTTACTCGGAAGCAAATTTGAGCTAAAAAACGGCGCTATCTACGACAAAAACAGCCTCACGCTACACATAAACGGCACAAGTATAATGCTGGGCAAAAAAGAGGGGTTGTTTTTAGAAATTTTGGCCAAAAATGCCCCGCACGTAGTAACGATCCAGGAGCTTGAGTGGAGTATCTATAAAGACGAAAACGTCTCGTCCGATCGCCTGCGCTCGCTCGTGCGTCAGCTACGTGCGAAGCTACCGTTTGAGCTAATAAAAACCGTGCGCAGTATCGGGTATAGTTTGGAGGAGTAGCTAGAGCTTAGGCAAGATCACCTCTTTTTGCGCGAGCCTTTCAAAGGTGCAGACGTCGCCGTAAATTTGAGCCAGCAGCTCGTTGTTTAAAACCTGCGCGACGCTGCCTTTTGAGACGATCCGCCCACCCTTAAACACTATCACTTCGTCGCAAAACCAAAGGATGTGGTTTGGCTCGTGCGTGCAGATGACGATCGTCTTGCCGCCCGCAGCGATCTTTTTTAAAATTTTCCAAAGCGTGATCTGGTTTTTAAAATCAAGCGCGGACGTCGGCTCATCAAGCAAGATGAGCGGCGTATCCTGCGCGAGCGCCCTAGCGATAAAAACGAGCTGTCGCTGCCCGCCGCTAAGCTCGTTCATCTTTTTATCGGCTAGATGCGAGATACCGATAAACTCCATCGCCTCGCTCACCGCCCTTTTGTCCTCTTTGCTAAAGCCAAATAGGCTCTTTATGTGCGTAGAGCGCCCCATTAGGACGATGTCTCTTACGAAAAACGGAAAATGCAGCTCGATGTGCTGCGCGACGTATGCGATGTTTTTAGCCATCCATGCGGGGCTTTTGTGCTTCGTGTTTTGCGAACCCACATAAATTTCGCCGCCTTTGATATTTAGAAATTTCATACAGCAGTTAAAAAACGTACTCTTGCCGCTGCCGTTAGTGCCCAAAAGCCCGCATATGCTGCCTCTTTTGATCTCGATGCTTACGTCTTCAAGCCCGAATCCGCCGTAGCTAAAGGATAAATTTTTCGTTTGCAGTATCATTTTAGCAGCTCCTTTGCCTTGCTTCTTAAAAGCGCGATGAGAAAGGGCGCGCCCACCAAAGAGGTTATGATGCCCACGGGGATCTCGGCCATCGCTACCGTGCGCGCGACGTATCGACTCGTTCAAGCGCAGAGGCGATCTTGGCCATTGTGCCGCGTATATCTTTGATACTAAACTCTCCGCCTAGTTGTAAAAACATAAAATTTAAAATAAGCCGTTTTGGGTATAATTTTCAAAAATTTCGGAGCGAAAAATGAACAGAAAAGAGCTTCTAGGCGGCGTAAAACGCATCGTCGTAAAGGTCGGCACCTCAACGCTGGCAAACGCGGACGGCTCGCTAAACGAGGACAAAATCAAACAAATCGTGGCAAATTTGAGCGAGCTAAACGAAAACGCGGAAGTGGTTTTCGTAACTTCTGGTGCCGTGGGTGCGGGTATGGGGCAAATGAAGCTCGCGCACAAGCCAAAATCCATCGTCGAAAAGCAAGCTCTGGCCGCCATCGGGCAGGTTTCGCTCATCCATCTTTATCAAATTTTATTTTGGGCGCACGGCAAAAAGGTCGCGCAGCTGCTGCTAACCAAGGACGACTTTAGCGACCGCCGCCGCTACCTAAATATGCGCAGCGTCCTACGCTCACTGCTCGCCAAAAAAATCATCCCCGTCATCAACGAAAACGACCCCGTCGTGGGCGAGGGCATCAAGGGCGTGAAAGTGGGCGATAACGACACGCTAAGCGCGCTGGTGGCGGGACTAATCGAGGCTGATTTGCTCGTGATTTTGACCGATATCGACGGGCTATACGATAAAAATCCAAGCGTTTTTGCGGACGCTAAATTTATAAATTTGGTCGAAAATTTAGATGATAGTATCAGGGCGGCTGCGGGCGCGGAGGGCAGTAAATTTGGCACCGGCGGCATGCGCACCAAAATAACCGCAGCCCAGATGGCGACCAAAAACGGCACGCACCTCATCATCGCAAACGGCGCGGATCCGCGAAACATCGTGCGAGCAGCGCAGGGCTGCGAGGTCGGGACGCTATTTTTGGCGGGCAAAAATAGGATAAATTCGCGTAAATACTGGCTCGCCTACTCGGCCGCAGATAACGGCTCGGTCGCTATCGACGCGGGCGCGGCAAAGGCGCTAAAAGAGGGCAAAAGCCTGCTAGCAGTCGGTATCCGCGAGGTAGCGGGCGAGTTTGAGCGCGGCGAAACGCTGGCTATCAAAGACGCAAGCGGCCAGACGCTAGCTCGCGGTATAACAAACTACTCATCGGCCGAGCTAGCCCTCATAAAAGGGCGCAAGAGCGAGGAGATCGAGGCGGTTCTTGGCTACAAATACGAGGACGAGGCGCTACATATCGACAACATCGCGCTGATTTAGGTTAAATTTGCGGTTTGCCCGCGGCTAAATTTAGTCGTGAGCGCATCAAATTTACGCTAAATTTAGAGCAAATTTGCTGCATGGCGGGTGAAATTTAAACGGACGCGGCGGCTAGCCCAGTTAAATTTAGGCTTCGCGCCCTCATAAAACGGACGCGGCGTAAAAGCGCGGGGCTTGCCGTTAAATTTAGTCGCGACGCTAATAAAAAAGGAGCATATATGGGTCAAATTTTAAACGAAACTTTGGATGAAATTTATGCCGTTTTGGGAGGCGAAATCGAAAATTTAAGCGTGCAGCGCGTAGTCGTCGGGCTATTTTTTACCGGCGTGAAGCTAAGCAACGGCGTTTGCGGCGTGAGCTACACCCCGCTAAAAGCCATCCCGCAGGCCGTTTGTTGCCCCTCTCATGCCGCTTCTATGCCAAATGCGGGCAATATCTGCGGCAAAAACGTCAGAACTCTTTTGCGGGATTTAAACAGCGACGGCGCGATCAAAAAAACCATCGCGGTAGCGGCTTTAAACGCGCTTTCGCAGACTTGTTTCGAGCAAGATTCTAGCGCGCATGCGGTCAAATTTGACGCCGATCCGTTTCATGAGCTTGACGTCTGCGAGGGTTCGCTTAGCGTCATCGTGGGCGCGCTCGTGCCTTATATCAAATTTATGATAAAAAACGGCAGGGATTTTCGCATTTTAGAGCTTGATAAAAGCGTGCTAAAACCGCAGGAGGCGGCGTATTTCGTCCCGCAAGAAAGGGCGGCTGAGGCGATTAGGGTGGCCGATAATCTCATAATCACGGGCGTTACGCTACTAAACGACACGCTAGAAGAGATCCTAGCGCTAAAAAAAGAGGGCGCAAAGGCCGTAGTCGTGGGGCCGACCGTCTCGATGTCGCCCACGTCGCTGTTTGCTAGGGGCGTTAGCTACGCAGGAGGCGTATATACTCAGCGCGCGGACGAGCTTTTAGACATTATCGCGCAGGCCGGCTCGGGCTATCATTTTTTAGGCAAATACGCCCGTAAATTTACGATGAGCGCGGACGGATTTGCGGCTAAATTTAAGAATTTTAGCCTCGCGGAGGGTGAAAAAATCGCATGGATTAAAAAGGCGTGATTTGCCGAGTTTTGCGCTTTGCTCGCAAAGAGCGCGTAAATTTATATCCTACGGCTAAAAACGCTACAAGCTAAATCAGAAAGGAAAAAGTATGAGTGCGGATAAAGACTATTGCAAGCCAGTTCAGAAAGGAAAAAGTATGTATTTTGCGCTTTCGTGGAAAAAATTTGATTTCGTCGTTACTCCAAGCGAGTTTCGCGACGTTTTTAGCAGGGAGGATTTCGTATTTTTAGCCAACCGTATACGTGAAAAAACGCAGAGTAAGATTACGCCAAAGGAGCAAGTTTTTAGCGATTACGAGAGGTATTTCGAGCGAATTATATTGCGCGAGGACGGGCGGACGAACGAGCTTTGGGATGATGAGGTGCGGCTATATCTCATAGACGGCGAGGATAAGCTTTACTTCGACGACCGGGTTGAGGGCAAGGTCGGAGGCGAATTTAAGATCTTAGATAGCGCCAAGCCGTGCGCGACGCTAGCTCCTTTTAATTTGCTTTATAACGATGAGAAAAGGCGGCTTAGCACGGCGTATTTTGAGCCGGGCGGCGTCTTTGGACTGCGACTAGCCTACCCTAAAACAGTCAGCCTAAGAGACGAAAACGGCGAGCTAGGCGGTAACTACGAAACGGACGACTACGAGATGTCGCGCGTATATACGCAGCTAGTCGCGAGTATAAAAAGCTTGCTAAAAAGGCGAAAATACAAAACGGTAGCGGCGGCGTAAGGGCGGACTTTTGGATATCAAAAGCAGCCGCCTGCCTAGCGGGGCGGAATTTTTATCTAAAAATCAACGGATTAAAATTTGTCTAAGCCTCACGGACAAACTTCGCCGACCGTAAAATTCGGCAGGTTTTAAGACGGTATTTTTAAGTCCGTTTTAAAATACGCGCAAATTTAAAGGAAAAAGATGGATAAAACCGGATACGAGTTTGTTCAAGTTGCTACCGACGAGCCTCGCAAAAGCCTGTTCTCTCGGGCGGTTTTAGCGTGCACTACGCCGTTTTCGCTGGGCGTTATAGTTTTTGCCGCACTTGGAGTTTGGGCGCTAAATTTAAGCCCGGAAGAGATTTTTCGGTCGAATTTTTGGCCGGGCTTTATCCGCGCCGTGCGGGTTTTTGCGCCGTTTTTGGATGATTTGGCTAAAAACGGATTAAAAATCGAAGTCGTAGCCTTTTACGCCTGCGCCGCGTGTTTTTGGCTGTGTTTTTTTGCGGCCGTTTTTTGCCTAAACTACGGCAAAGAGGATTTTAGGCGGGTAAATTTAGTCAAACTTACGGCGGCGTTTGTCCTACTCGGCGGATTTTGTTTTCTCGCGCTTAGCGGGCTGCTCTTTGCGCCTGAGGGGATGGGCGGCAGATGGGGCGTTTACGTGCGGTTTGACGCCTACGCCCTTGCAAACGACAGCGCGCCTTATAATCTTGCCGCGGCTCTGGTTATCGGCGCGATTTTTGCGGCGTTTGGCGGCGTAGCTTGCGATTTGATTTATAGATTACGCAGCGGCCGGCGGGAGTGAGCCGTTTTGCTCGCTACCGTTTTTCTATCGCGCCCGGATTTTCGGTGCTAAATTTAAGCAATATAAACCCGGCGACGCCCGAAACTACCGAACCTAGCAAGATAGCGAGCTTGTCGGTGTAAGCAAAGGCGTCTGTGTCGTTGTAGGCTAAGCCGTTAACGAAAAGGCTCATGGTAAATCCTACGCCGCAAAGCACCGCGATGCCGTAAAGCTGGATGAAATTTGAGCCTTCCGGCAGCTTGGCTAGCTTAAATTTGATCGCTAAAAAGCTAAAAGAAAATACCCCGACTTGCTTGCCGACGAAAAGCCCCAGCGCCGTGCCTAGCGCGACCGGAGACAAAATCTCGTCCAGTCCGACGCCTCGCAGCGAGATGCCTGCGTTTACGAAGGCAAATATCGGCAGCACGCCAAAAGCCACCCAGCCGTGCAGATCGTGCTCGATGCTTTTTAGCATCGATTTGCCAGGCTCGCCTTTAAAGCTAAGCGGTATGAAAAAGGCCGATACGACGCCCGCAAGCGTGGCGTGAATTCCCGATTTTAGCACCGCTACCCACATCACCGCGCCTACGATTAGATACGCCGCTTTGCTCTTTACGCCGAGTCTGTTTAGCGCAAAAAGTGCGGCTAGGCAAACGCTCGCGACCGCAAGCATTTGAGCGCTAAGCTCGCTCGTGTAAAATAGCGCGATAATCACTATTGCGCAGAGGTCGTCGACGATGGCTAGCGTCATGAGGAAAATTTTTAAACTAGTCGGTACGCGCGGCCCAAGTAGGCTTAAAATCCCCAGAGCAAACGCGATATCCGTCGCTGTCGGTATCGCCCAGCCGCCAAGCGCAAAGGAGTCGTGTTTCGTAAAAAGATAAAAGATGACTGCGGGCACTATCAGGCCGCCTGCTGCGCCGATGGCGGGTAGTGCGATCTGCGATGGATTTTTTAGCTCGCCCTCTAGCACTTCGCGCTTTAACTCAAGTCCGATGAGAAAGAAAAATACCGCCATCAATCCGTCGTTTACCCACAAGATCAGGGGTTTACTTAGTCCGTATTCGCCTAAGCTTACGGTAAATTTGGTCTTTAAAAACTCGTTGTAAAAATCGCTCAAAAACGTGTTTTGGCATAGTAGCGCCGCGACCGTAGCGATCATCAGTAAAATCCCGCCGCTAGCTTCGTGTTTTAAAAACTCTTTTATCCCGCCCATTTTGCTTCCTTTTCATAAAATTTTAAGGATTATAGCGTATTTTTACGGTCGCATGAAATCCGGACGAATTTAGCTATAATCAGGTCAAATTTAAAGCTAAAATTTGGTAGACGCATCGTTAAATTTTGCTTTGTCGTGCTACTCTTTTGCGCCTAAGAGTGGCGCTTTATAAATCAAGGAGCGAAAATGAATGAAATTTTAGATATTTGTAAGCGTGCAAAGGCCGCTTGCAGCGAGCTTTTAAGACTTGGTAGCAAGGCTAAATTTGAAATTTTAAACGCCGTGGCGGACGAGCTACTCGCGCAAAAAGATGCGATAAAAGCGGCAAACGCCAAAGACCTTGAAAGCGGCGAGAAATCGGGGCTTAGCGCAGCATTTCTGGACCGCCTAAGGCTAACGGACGCCCGCATAGAAGCTATGGCGCAGGGCGTGCGTGAGGTGGCGGGCTTTGCCGAGGTCGTGGGCGAAAATCTAGGCGGCTGGAGCCATCCAAACGGCATGCAAATCAGCCGCGTGCGCGTACCGCTGGGGGTGCTGGGTATCATCTACGAGAGCCGCCCAAACGTCAGCATCGACGCGGCGGCTCTGGCGCTAAAAAGCGGCAACGCAGCGATCCTGCGAGGAAGCGCCAGCGCGCTAAATTCGAACATTTTTTTAGTAAATTTATTTAACGAATCGGGGGCGAAATTCGGCTTACCGACGGGCGCAGTGCAGCTCGTGGAGAGCGCAGATCGCGAAGTAGTGGCACAAATGGCGAAAATGAGCGAGTATATCGACGTTTTGATACCGCGCGGCGGCAAGAGCTTAAAAGATTTTATCGCGCAAAACGCGACCGTGCCGATCATCATGACGGGCGAGGGGGTATGCCACATCTTTGTTGATGAGAGCGCGGATCTCGCCTCGGCGGTACAGATCATAAAAAACGCCAAAACCCAGCGCCCAAGCGTCTGCAACGCCGTTGAGTGCGTACTTTTACACGAGGGCGTGGCGGGTAAATTTTTACCGAGGCTTGTGCGCGAGATGCCCGAAGTCGAGTTTCGCGTGAGCGAGCAGCTACTAGGTGCGTGCGAGTCAGAGCTGCGAAATGCGGCAAACGTCAAGCCTGCCGACGAGAGCGACTTTGGCGCGGAGTTTTTAGATCTCGTGCTAGCCGTGCTAGCCGTGCGGGATACGGGCGAGGCGATCAGCTTTATAAACGCGCATTCCAGCGGGCATTCGGATGCGATTTTAAGCGCGGATTACGCAAATATTGAGCGGTTTTTAAACGAAGTGGACAGCGCGGTCGTCTATGCCAACGCCTCGACTCGTTTTAGCGACGGTAGCGAGTTTGGGTTCGGTGGCGAGATCGGCATCAGCACGCAAAAACTACACGCTAGAGGGCCGATGGGGGTGAGGGAGCTTACGACCTACAAATACATCGTCCGCGGGGATTATCAAACGCGTTAGCGGCTTGTCTTTTTGCCCTATACTTCGTTGGATTTCGCTGCGGGCTACAGTCGCGTATTACAATAC